>NZ_JARJHW010000030.1:0-53828 GCF_040560175.1 Streptomyces panacea | reverse complement strand
TGGCACCGCCGCCCGCGCCGTCGCCCTACGCGCAGCCGCCCGGTCAGCCGCAGACGCCGCAGCAGCCGCAGTTCGGCCAGATCCCCGGTCAGCCTCCGGGCCAGGTCCCCGGCCAGTTCCCCGGTCAGGGGCAGCCGCCCGGCGTGCTCTCGCCGTACGGACAGCCGACGCCGCCTCCGTACGGAGGCCACCCCCAGGGCGCACCGCCCCCGGGTCTGCCGCAAGCGGGCCAGCAGGCCGGCGCCGGTCTCCAGGCCGCGCTCCAGCCGTACCGCGAGGCGGCCACCGGCCAGCGCTGGACCCCGCAGAACCAGCAGTTGATGCGGGTCGACCTCGCCATGGGCGGCACACCCGTCCTGGCCCGCCAGGGCAGCATGGTCATGTACCAGGGCAAGGTCGAATTCGGTTACAAGAGCGCCGGCTTCGCGGGCCGCGTCGTAGGGAACGCGACCGGGCAGGAGATGCAGCTCATGCGCTGCTCCGGCCGCGGCCAGGTGTTCCTCGCCGAGGAGGGCTCGCATCTGCACCCGATCGAGCTCCAGGGCGACGCCGTCTGCGTCTCCGCGGAGAACGTGCTCGCCTTCGACGAGACCCTTCAGTACGAGGTCCGTCGCATCGAGGGCCACGGCATCCCCGGTGGAGCCCTGTTCACCATGCAGTTCCAGGGCACCGGCACCGTCGTCGTGAAGACCCACGGAGTCCCGGTGGTCCTGCCGGTCACGCCCACGACCTTCGCCGACTGCAACGCCGTCGTCGCCTGGTCGGCCGCCTCCCAGGTCATCCTCTCCAGCCAGGTCCGGCTGCGCCGCAACGCGTATCCGGGGCACAGCGGAGAGACCGTGAATCTGCAGTTCCGGGGAGCACCCGGCAACTTCATCGTCGTCCAGCCGTATGAGGTCTGAGGGAGTCCGCCACATGAACCAGCAACTCGTGGGCTTCGCCCCGACACCCGTCACGGCCCGGATGGAGAATCACGGCCGCACCATGCTCAAGGTCGCCATGGCCAGTGGGCAGGACCTCTACGCCCGCACCGGCTCGATGGTCGCGTACGAGGGCTTCGTGCAGTACGAGCCGAACCCGCCCGCCGTGCGTCAGATCGCCAGTCAGTGGGTGACGGGCGAAGGCGCACCGATCATGAAGTGCGCCGGTGACGGCCTGCTCTATCTGGCCGACTACGGCGCCGACGTCGTCGTCATCAATCTCAACAACGACTCGCTCTCGGTCAACGGCACCAACCTGCTGGCCTTCGACGCGCACCTCCAGTGGGGCGTCGAGAAGGTCAAGGGACTGGCGAAGTTCGCCGGTCAGGGCCTGTGGAACGTCACGATCGCCGGGACCGGCTGGGTCGCGCTGACCTCGCGCGGCACACCGATCGTCGTCGACTGCGGCCGTGGCGAGGACGAGACGTACGTCGACCCCGACGCCCTCGTGGCCTGGTCACCCGGGCTCAAGGTGAAGGGCAAGCGGAGCTTCAAGGCATCGTCGCTGATCGGACGGGGCAGCGGGGAGGCCTTCCAGATGGCCTTCTCGGGCCAGGGAATCGTCGTCGTACAACCGAGCGAGGACAGCACCGACCGCCTGCGGGTCCGGGGCTGAGGGGGAGGAGAACATCATGCAGAGCCCGCTTTTCGGACTCGCGGAAACGCAGTCCCAGGACCGCTACGTCGTACAGAACCCGCAGCTGCTGCGGGTCGCGCTCACCGGCCAGGACGACGTCCTCGCCCGCAAGGGCGCGATGGTCGCCTACCAGGGACTCATCGACTTCGACGGTGAATACCAGTCCCAGGGCCAGCGCCGCGCCAGGGCGAACACCGGTGAAGGCCTCGAACTGATGCGCTGCTCGGGTCAGGGGACGGTCTACTTCGCCAATCTCGCGCAGTACGTGCATGTCGTGGATGTCGACCAGGAGGGCATGACCGTCGACAGCGCCTATGTCCTGGCGCTCGACTCCACGCTGCACACCGAGGTCATCGCGGTGGACAGCCAGTACGGCATCTCCGGCTCCGGCAAGTACCAGCTCAACATCTCGGGCCGGGGCAAGGTCGCCCTGATGACGTCCGGGCAGCCACTGATGATGCACGTGACGCCCGACAAGTACGTCAACGTCGATGCCGACGCGATCGTGGCGTGGTCCTCCGCGCTGCGGGTCCAGATGCAGGCGCAGACGCACTCCTCGGGCGTACGGCGCCGGCGCGGCAACACGGGCGAGGGCTGGGAGCTCAGCTTCCTCGGCCAGGGCTTCGCGCTCGTGCAGCCCAGTGAGGTCATGCCGCCGCAGAACGCGGACATCGGGCAGGGCGCGCGTGCGCAGTTCGGCGTCGGCCAGCAGGGTGCCCACGCGCAGAACCAGAACAACGTCTGGAACAGCCGGGGCTGAGTCCGGTGGGGCTCCGGCTCCGCCGGCCCTTCGGCGCCCGTCAGGGGCGGTCTCCTCGGAGGCCGCCCCCGCTCGTTCCCGTCAGCCCCGCACCCTCCCGGAGAGCGCGGCGCGCGTGCGGTCCAGGAGCCGTACGACCGATCCGTCGGCGACCGCCGCCACCTCGTCGTACGCGAACCAGCGCAGGTCCAGCGACTCCTCGCTGATCTCCTCGACCGCCCCGGCCGGCGCCTGAGCCGCGTACTGGACATCAAGATGCCAGTGGCAGGGCGCCGGAATCCCGTGCCGGTCGAGCTGTACGGGCCCGCCCGGCAGCAGTGTCAGTCCCTGGATCCCGGACTCCTCCGTCGCCTCGCGCAGCGCCGCCGCCGCGAGTGAACCGTCCTGCGGCTCGCAGTGACCGCCCATCTGCAGCCACATGCCGAGCTTCTTGTGGAGGGTGAGCAGAACCCGGCCCCGCTCCGCGTCGATCACCAGGGCGCTCGCCGTGACATGCCCGGCCTCACAGGATTTCCACATCCCGTCCGGACGGGCCGCCAGATGCTCCAGGTAGATCCCGCGCAGCTCCTCCTGACCTTCGTACGTCTCCAGTACGCGGACGGCGTCGTCGTGCAGGCTCACTTGGCGCTGTCGTCCTTGCCCTCGTCGCCGCCCTCGCCCTTGTCGCCGGGCCCCTTGTCGCCGGGCCTCTTGTCGTCGGGCCGGTCGCTGTCCTTCCGGAGACTCTCCTCCGGGGCCTTCTCCGGGTCCTTCGCCGTCTTCGGCTTGCCGCCCGCCGCCTCGCCGAGCATCTTGTCCAGCTCGGAGAAGTCCGCGTGCTCGTGGTGGACGAAGCCGTCAGGGTCGTCCAGGTCCGAGGCCGTCGGCAGCATGTCGGGGTGCTCCCACAGCCCGTCGCGGCCGTCCACGCCCCGCGCGTCCGTGAGCGAGGCCCAGAGCCGGGAGGCGTCCCGCAGCCGCCTGGGGCGCAGCTGAAGGCCGATGAGGGTGGCGAAGGTCTGCTCGGCCGGGCCGCCCGACGCGCGGCGCCTGCGCAGCGTCTCGCGCAGCGCGTCCGCCGACGTCAGCCTGGTCCTGGCAGCCTCGTGCACCACCGCGTCCACCCAGCCCTCGACCAGCGCGAGCGCCGTCTCCAGGCGGGCCAGGGCGGCCTTCTGCTCGACCGTGTCCTCCGGCTGGAACATGCCCTGCTGGAGTGCTTCCTGAAGCTGCTCGGGATTCGACGGATCGAGCTGGCTGACGGCGTCCTCCAGCTTGGAGGCGTCGACCTTGATGCCCCGCGCGTACCCCTCCACGGCGCCGAACAGATGCGAGCGCAGCCACGGCACATGCGCGAACAGCCGCTGGTGGGCGGCCTCGCGCAGGGCCAGATACAGCCGCACCTCGTCCTGGGGGATGCCGAGGTCCTTACCGAAGGCCGCGATGTTCAGCGGGAGCAGCGCGGCCTTGCCGGCCGGGCCCAGCGGCAGTCCGATGTCGGTCGAACCGACCACCTCACCCGCCAGCACGCCCACGGCCTGCCCGATCTGCTGGCCGAACATGGCGCCGCCCATGGAGCGCATCATGCCGATCAGCGGCCCGGCCATGGCCTGCATCTCCTCGGGCAGCACGTCGCCCATGGCGGCGCCCACGCGCTCGGCCACCGGGTCCACGAGCTGTTGCCACGCGGGAAGGGTCGCCTCGACCCACTCGGCGCGGCTCCACGCCACGGTCGATCCCGAACCGGACGGCAGTGACGTCACGGCGTCCAGCCAGACGTCGGCCAGCCGCACGGCCTCCTCGACCGCGATCCGCTCGCCGGGGCTCACGCTGGCGTCCTTCGTGCCGTCGGACGTGCCCTGCGCGACCGTCTGGCGGGCGATCTGCTTGGCCATGTCCCAGTTCACGGGACCGCCCTCGTAGCTGAGCATCTGGCCGAGCTGCTGGAAGGCGGCGCCCAGGTCGTTGGGGTTCATCGATCCGAACATCGCGGCGAACGGGTTGTCCCCGCCCGCGCCACCGCCCGGACCGCCCGGCAGGCCGAACCCCGAGAAGGGGTTGCCCCCGCCGCCTCTGCCGCCGGCACCCTGACCACCTCCGGCGGGGTCGTTCTTCTTGCCGTCGC
Source organism: Streptomyces panacea (assembly GCF_040560175.1). Classification (NCBI taxonomy): domain Bacteria; kingdom Bacillati; phylum Actinomycetota; class Actinomycetes; order Kitasatosporales; family Streptomycetaceae; genus Streptomyces; species Streptomyces panacea. Next base: position 49,347 of record NZ_JARJHW010000030.1, on the reverse strand, counting down.
CGTCCTCTGGCTCCTCCGGCGGAAGGCCGAATCCGAATGGGGTGTCACTCACGGGTTTCCTCGGCTCGTTGGGCCGCCGGCTTTTCTGCCGACGGCGACTGCCCGACACCACCCAGCGTAGACATCCGAGGCCGCATCCGGGCTCGGTGCTCCGCCAATGCTCGGCCTGCGGCAGGATGGACGCCACCTGGTACGCACGTTTCATACACGTCCGTACTGAAGACAACCGCTGGAGACGCCCGGTGAGTTCCCCAGATCCGCAGGTTCGCGCAGCGCGAAACCGCTCAACCCCGACCCCGCCACGCGGCCCCGTCGTCGCGGTCACCGGAGCCGCCTCGGGCGTCGGCGACCTGCTCACCCGGCGCCTCGCGGCGTCCGAGGAGATCAAGCAGGTCGTCGCCATCGACGAGCGCCGCGGCGAGGTGAGCGAGGCGCAGTGGCACATCCTGGACGTACGGGACCCGGCCATCGCCGAGAAACTGCGCGGCGCGGACGTCGTGGTGCACCTGGCGCTCGATCTGGACCTGGAGCGGGACGCGGCGGCCCGTACGGCCTACAACGTCCGCGGCACCCAGACGGTGCTCACCGCCGCGGCCGCCGCGGGGGTGCACCGGGTCGTCCTGTGCACGTCGGCCATGGTCTACGGGGCGCTGGCCGACAACGACATCCCGCTGTCGGAGGACGCCGAGCTGCGCGCCACCGCGGAGGCCACGGGCGTCGGCGACCTGCTGGAGATCGAGCGCCTCGGCCGCCGGGCGCCCCGCGCGCACCCCGGCCTGAACGTCACGGTCGTGCGGCCCGCCGTCCTCGTCGGCGGCACGGACACCGCCCTGACCCGCTACTTCGAGTCACCCCGGCTGCTGGTCGTCACGGGCTCCCGGCCCACCTGGCAGTTCTGCCACGTGGACGACCTGGTCAGCGCCCTGGAGTACGCGGCGCTGGAGAAGGTCGACGGCGAGTTCGCGGTGGGTTGCGACGGCTGGCTCGAACAGGAGGAGATCGAGGAGCTGAGCGGCATCCGCCGCATGGAGCTGCCCTCCGCCGTCGCCCTGGGCGCCGCCGCCCGGCTGCACCGCATCGGCCTCACGCCGTCCCCGGCCGGCGACCTCGCCTACACGATGCATCCCTGGGTGGTCAGCGTCAGCCGTCTCCACGACGCCGGCTGGCGGCCCCGGTGGACCAACGAGGAAGTCCTCGGCGCGCTTCTCGAAGAGGTCGAGGGCCGCCACACCGTCGCCGGCCGACGCCTCGGCCGCAAGGACGCCACGGCCGCCGGAGCCGCCGGTGCGACGGTCGCCCTGCTCGGCGCGGCGGCGGTGGTACGCCGCGCCCGTAAGGCCCGCCGGCGCTGAGGCCGGCAAGCGCGCCGGGCGCCCGCCGTCCTTCGTCCTTCGTAGGACGCTCCGAGCGGGCGGGCCGACAGCCGGTCGAACGCGCCATTACGTGATGCCCGTGCCGTACGGCACGATGGGCCGCATGGCACGCATCGAGGCGCACCCGGGTGAGCAGGCGGCACAGGACCCCATCCGTCTGCTGGCGATCCGCGAGAGCCCGCTGTCCGTCGACGAGATCTTCCGGGCCGTCGGCGACGACGCGGCGGGAGGCACCGCCCTGTTCGTCGGGACCGTCCGGAACCACGACGGGGGCGCCGACGTCGACACCCTCGGATACTCCTGTCACCCGTCCGCCGAGGCCGAGCTACGCCGGGTGGCCGAGAAGGTCGTCGCCGATTACCCCGTCCGCGCACTGGCGGCCGTCCACCGTGTGGGTGACCTCGCCGTCGGAGATCTGGCGGTCGTCGTGGCCGTCTCCTGCCCGCACCGCGCGGAGGCTTTCGAGGCCTGCCGCAAGCTGATCGACGATCTCAAGCACGAGGTGCCGATATGGAAGCACCAGACATTCTCCGACGGTACGGAGGAATGGGTCGGGGCCTGCTGACGCCCTTCCCGCACCGCCGCGTCGCTCTCCGTTCCCGTGTGGCCCGATTTGCGTAACCGCACCCCTGCCCGGAGCGTTGAAGCAGCAGATGGCTAATCTGCTGATCAGTCGGTTCACATACACATGGGTAAGGAGGTCGGGATGGCCGCGCTTGCCTGGTTGCTGATTCCGCTCTTCGCCGCGGTCGGCGCGGCGATATGGGGAAGCTGGGTCTCAAGGAACCGAACCACCGGAGACATAGCCGAACTCGCCGGCTACGCGCGCTTCCGGGACGCCATGGCGAAATCCCATCCGGCCACGACGGACGCCACCTAGGCGCTCGCGCCCGGCTCCCCGCACCCCCTCGTCGGCCCCCGGCCCGCGGCCTCCGTCCGCCCGCCCGTCAGGCCACGCACCGGGGCCAAGTCGCCCCGTACGGACCGGCCCCGGGGGTGCACCGACAGACCCTTCCCGTACTGTCGTTCCATGCCACGCCGCACCGCGACGATGCTCGCCTCCACGCTCGTGCTGATCGCGCTGCTCTGTGCGGGAGTGTTCATTCCCGTTCCGTACGCCGAGATGAGTCCCGGTCCGACGGTGAACACACTGGGCGACGCGAATGGTGAGCCGGTGCTCCACATTGCCGGTCGCAAGACTTATCCGACGACCGGGCATCTCAATATGACGACCGTCAGGGTCACCGGCGCGGATTACAAGATGAATGTGGTCGAGGCGGTCTACGGCTGGTTGTCGCACGACAACATCGTGGTGCCGCACAACACCCTCTATCCGGACGGCAAGACGGAAGAGCAGTCCACGCAGGAGAATGCCGAGGAGTTCAGCCAGTCCCAGGAGAGCGCGAAGGTCGCGGCCCTGAAGGAGGAGAACATCCCCGTCACGTCGCGGGTGATCGTCTCCGCGGTCGTCAAGGACAGCCCCTCCGACGGCACACTGCACGCCGGTGACGTGATCAAAGCGGTGGACGGCAAGACCGTCGAGGCGCCGCCGGACGTCGCCGAGATCGTCACCACGCACAAGCCGGGCGAGGACGTCGTCTTCACGATCATCCCGGCCAAGGTCGCCCAGGCGGCCGAGAAGGCCGGCAAGGAGCCCGAGGGCACCGAGCGGGTCACGGTCAGGACGGTGAAGTCGGACGAGGGTGACGACCGCGCCATCGTCGGCATCCAGGCCGGGACGGACCACACGTTCCCGTTCGAGATCGACATCAAGCTGGCCGACGTGGGCGGACCGAGCGCCGGTCTGATGTTCGCGCTCGGGATCGTCGACAAGATCACGCCCGGCGATCTGACGGGCGGCAGGTTCGTCGCCGGCACCGGCACGATCGACGACAACGGCAAGGTCGGCCCCATCGGCGGCATCGGGATGAAGCTCGTCGGCGCGCGGCAGGCGGGTGCCCGGTACTTCCTGACGCCGGACGAGAACTGCGCCTCGGCCGCTTCCGACATCCCGGGGGGCCTCACCCTGGTGCGGGTGAAGAACATCAAGGACGCCACGGCGTCCCTGGAGAAGATCAAGAGCGGCGACACGGCCGGCCTGCCGAGCTGTTCGACCGGCTAGATCCTGTCCGGGCGATCCTGCCGGGCCCCGACAGGGCCCGGCTCGCCGGTTCGCTTCGTCGGAACGCCGGAGGGGCCGCGGGTGCGGCCCCTCCGGCGTCGAGGTCGTTACGCCTCGAACGTGGCGGCCAGGGCCTCGGCGAGGCCCGGCACCAGGCCGGCGCCGGTCAGCACCTGGGTCGGTGAGTCCTTCTCGCGCAGCCGCAGCGCCGAGTCCCGCGTCCCGTCACGCAGGACGGCGACCGTCATCCGTACCTCCTGACGGTCCGGGTGGGCGGCGACCCAGTCCACGAGCGCGGACTCGTCCAGGCCTTCGGGTACGGACGCCTCGGCGGACGGCGGCAGCATCAGACGCTCCACCGTGATCGCGCAGCCGGCCACCGCGCCGGGCCAGGCGATCGTGGCGAGGAACTCGTCGAGCGGGGTGCCCGCCGGGATCTCGTCCTGCTCGACGGGTGTGAGCGGGGCGGGGGTCGAGCCGTCGTCGAGACCGAGCTGGTTGGCCAGCTCCGGCTCGTCGGTGCGCAGTCGGGCCGTGTCGACGAGCGCGAACAGTCTGGCGGGCTGGTCCCAGCCCAGGCCGGAGGCGTATTCGTCGATCTCCAGCACCGCACGGGTGATGGGGGTCGAGGCGACCGGGCCCGATGCCGAGGGCGGCTGATCGGACGAGGACGAGGAGGAAGAGGAGGAGGAAAGGTTGGACATGGCCAACATCCTGCCTCCTTCCGACCCCCCTGCGGGAACTAGGTAAAGCCTCAGTAAGTTGCATGGGTGGGCCCTACGATCGCTGGGGCCCGCTTACAGACGCTGATTCAGCTGCTTCACACGACCGCGAACTTCGAGGTGCGCACGTTGGCTTTCCAGATGCCGGACCGCGGCGGAGGCCCGACCGGGCCACGGATCAGAGTGGGCCGGCCGTCCAGACGTGCCCGGACCCTGCTCATGACACTGGGCATCCTGGCCGTCCTGGCCATGATGTTCGTCATGTTCGCGGGGTTCTGGACCGACTGGCTCTGGTATCGCTCGGTGAGATACTCATCCGTTTTCACCACCACCCTCTGGACCAAGATCGGCTTGTTCGCGGTCTTCGGTCTGCTGATGGCGGCTGCCGTCGGCGTGAACATCTGGCTGGCGCACCGGCTGCGTCCGCCGCTGAGCGCGATGTCGCTGGAGCAACAGAGCCTCGACCGGTACCGGATGGGCATCGCCCCGTACAAGAAGTGGGTGCTGCTCGGGATCACCGCCCTGGTCGGGCTGATCGCCGGAGCGTCCGCGGCCGGTCAGTGGCGCACCTGGCTGATGTGGGTCAACGGGGTGCCCTTCGGTCAGAAGGACCCCCAGTTCAACCTGGACGTGAGTTTCTACGCGTTCGACCTGCCCTGGTACCGCTTCATGCTCGGCTTCGGCTTCGCCGCCGTCGTCCTGGCGCTGATCGCCGCCGCGCTGACGCACTATCTGTACGGAGGGCTGCGCGTCACCAGCCCCGGCGCGCGGGCGACGGGCGCGGCCACCGGCCATCTCTCGGTGCTGCTCGGTGTCTTCGTCTCGCTCAAGGCCGTGGCGTACTGGCTCGACCGGTACGGGCTCGCCGTCAAGGCGAGTGACTTCAAGGCCACCGGCAACTGGACGGGCCTGCGGTACGTCGACGCCAACGCCTACCTCCCGGCGAAGACGATCCTGTTCTGCATCGCCGCCATCTGCGCCGTGCTCTTCTTCGCGACGCTCTGGCGCCGCACCTGGCAGCTGCCGGTGATCGGCTTCGGTCTGATGGTCCTGTCCGCCATCCTCATCGGCGGCCTCTACCCGGCGATCGTTCAGAAGTTCCAGGTCCAGCCGAACGAGCAGGCCAAGGAAGCCCCGTACATCGAGAAGAACATCGATGCCACACGCGCCGCGTACGGCATCGACGACGCCGATGTGACGGACTACTCCGGCAAGGGCGACCCCGACAAGAAGACCCAGCAGCGCGCGGCGGCCGACTCGGCCGCCAGCTATCGGCTGGTCGACCCCAACGTCGTCTCGCCCGCCTTCCAGCAGCTCCAGCAGGAACGCAAGTACTACCAGTTCCCGGACACGCTGGACGTCGACCGCTACCTCGGCCCGGACGGCAAGCCGCAGGACACGGTCATCGGTCTGCGCGAGCTGAACATCACCGGTATCCCCAAGCGCAACTGGATCAACGACCACTTCACCTACACCCATGGGTACGGAGCGATCGCGTCCAAGGGCACCGGGACGGTCACCGAGGAGAACGACGGCACGATCGGCGCGCCCGACTTCACCGAGTCCGGCCTGCCGACCAGCGGTCAGCTCGGCAAGTACGAGCAGCGGATCTACTACGGCGAGAAGACCCAGCAGTACTCGATCGTGGGCGGCCCGCAGAAGGAGCTCGACTACGAGAAGAACGGTGAGCAGACCACCAGCTACAAGGGCAACAGCGGTGTCGATCTCTCCAACCCGGTGAACCGCGCGGCCTACGCCGTGGCGTTCAGCGAGCCGCAGATGCTCTACTCGGGCGCCATCGGTGAGGGTTCGCGGATCCTGTACAACCGCACGCCCAAGGAGCGCGTCGAGGCCGTCGCACCGTGGCTGACCATCGACGGCGACGCCTACCCCGCCGTGGTCGACGGCAAGATCAAGTGGATCGTCGACGCCTACACCACGACGAACGGCTATCCGTACGCGTCCCGTACGACGCTGGGCGACACCACGACTGACTCGCTGACCAACAACCAGCGCGCGGTCGTCGCCCAGCAGAACCAGGTCAACTACATCCGTAACTCGGTGAAGGCCACCGTCGACGCGTACGACGGCTCGGTCAACCTGTACCAGTGGGACACCAAGGACCCGGTCCTCAAGACCTGGATGAAGGCCTTCCCGAACACGGTCAAGCCGAAGGCGGACATCAAGCCGGAGCTGCTGGCCCACCTGCGCTACCCGCAGGACATGTTCAAGGTCCAGCGCGAGCTGCTCACCCGCTACCACGTCACGGACGCCGCCCAGTTCTACAGCGGCTCCGACGCGTGGCAGGTGCCGGACGACCCGACGAACAAGGACAGCAGTGCGGTCCCGCCGTACTACCTGAGCCTGAAGATGCCGGGGCAGTCGGCCCAGAAGTTCTCGCTGACGACGACGTTCACGCCCAACGGACGTCCCAATCTCGGGGCGTTCATGGCGGTCGACGCCGATGCCACCAGCGACGACTACGGCAAGATCAGAGTCCTGAGGGTGACCTCCACGGTCCAGGGACCGCAACAGGTGCAGAGCGAGCTGAACGGCGTGCCCGAAGTCGCCGAGTTCGTAAGGAACCTGAGAGGTACCGACTCGGACATCGAGTACGGCAACCTGCTGACGGTGCCGCTCGGCGGAGGGTTCCTGTACATCGAGCCGGTGTACGCGCGAGGCGGCAGCGCCAACTATCCGCTGTTGAAGAAGATCGCCGTCTCCTACGGAGGCAAGCCGGTCTTCAAGGACAGCCTGTCCGAGGCGCTGAACGCGGTGTTCGGTGTCGACGGCGCCGAGCCGCCGGAGACGACGCCACCACCGGGCGACGGTGACACGACGACGCCGCCGGCCACCGGTGACGCCGCGCTCAAGGAGGCCATCGCCGACGCCCAGAAGGCGTACACGGACGGTGAGGCCGCTCTGGAGAAGCAGGACTGGGTGGCGTACGGGAAGGCCCAGGAGGCCCTTCAGGACGCCCTGGGGCGCGCGGCCGAGGCGGAGAAGTCCGCCAAGACGCCGGCCAAGCCGCCGGCGGGCGGGAGCGACGACAAGACCTGATCAGCCAACACCCCGCGTCGTGGTAAGGTTTGGAACACAACGACGCGGGGTGGAGCAGCTCGGTAGCTCGCTGGGCTCATAACCCAGAGGTCGCAGGTTCAAATCCTGTCCCCGCTACTTCTCAGTCAAAGGCCCGGATCCGATCAGGATCCGGGCCTTTGCTGCGCGTTGTGTGGTGTTCGTACCTGTTCGTGGTCGATCCGTGACCGTGCGTCCGGTCAAGTGGGCGGTGGGAGTGGCGAGTTGACCCGAGAGGCGTTTGAGTTGTCTCTCTGTGGGCATGTCGACAAAACGCTGAAGTGACCTTGCTGGCCGCGATATACCGGCTGTACGCGGGTAACAGGTGGTGTAACGATGGATTTTATGGGGGACAGGGCAACTCTGTTGGAGACAGGGCGGTTTGTACCGCGACAGGCGGAAAATGCCGCCGACGCCGAGAACTCCAAGGGCGCGACCGGTGCCACGACCGCCGGCGGTCCCACGGAGAGCGCCGACGCCGAGACGGAGGCGCGCCACCGGCGTGCCGCCGACAAGGGCGATGTCGCGTCGATGAGCGTGCTCGGCGCGCTGCTGCTGCGACGCGGTGATCTCGACGCCGCCGAGAACTACCTGCGCGCGGCGACCGCCGAGGGCGACCGCGCCGCGGCCAACAACCTGGGTGTCCTCCTCCACCAGCGCGGCTACACCGAAGAGGCGTCGGGCTGGTGGCGCGTAGCCGCCGTCGCCGGTTCGGCCGCCGCGGCGCACGCGCTCGGCCGGCACTACCGCGAGCAGGGCGACGAGCCCGCCGCCGAGTACTGGCTGCGCCAGTCCGCCGAGCAGGGACACGCGCTGGGCGCCTACGCGCTCGCCGACCTGCTGGAGCACCGCAGCGACGTCGGCTCGGAGCGCTGGCTGCGGGCCGCCGCCGAGCAGGGCCACCGGGAGGCCTCGTACCGCCTCGCGCGTGCGCTGGAGCGCCGTGCGCGGCAGGCCGCGCGCACCGGCGACACCGTCCGCGCGGTCATCGCCGGCAGGGACGGCGGCGCGGGCCCCGGCGTCCGCGAGGCCCCCGCGGGCAGCGACGGTGCGGGTCCCGGCGCCGAGGCCGACGCCGGACAGTCGCTCCTCGCCGAGGCCGCGCAGTGGTACCGGCAGGCCGCCGCGCGCGGGCACCGCCGCGCCGCGCTGCACCTCGGCGCGATCCTGGAGAGCCGCGGTGAGCTGAAGGAGGCCGGGCGCTGGTATCTGACGTCCGCCAAGGACGGCGAGGCGCGGGCCGCCTGCGCCCTCGGCTTCCTGCTGCGCGACGCCGGTGACGACGAGAGCGCCGCCGTCTGGTGGCTGCGCGCCGCGCAGGACGGCGACGGCAACGCCGCCAACGCGCTCGGCGCGCTCCACGCCGCGCGCGGCCAGCAGCAGACGGCCGAGCGCTGGTACCGGGCCGCGATGGACGCGGGCGATGTCAACGGCGCCTACAACCTCGGGCTGCTCTGTGCGGCCCAGGACCGTACGGCACAGGCCGAGCAGTGGTACCGCCGCGCCGCCTACGCGGGCCACCGTGAGGCGGCCAACGCCCTCGCCGTCCTGCTCCTCCAGGCCGGTGACCCGACCGGCGCCGAGCCGTGGTTCTCCAAGGCGGCCGAGGCGGGCAGCGTGGATGCCGCGTTCAACCTGGGCATCCTCTACGCGGGCCGTGACGACGACCGTGCGGCCCTGGTCTGGTACGAGCGGGCCGCGGCGGCGGGGCACACGGAAGCGGCCCTCCAGGTGGGCATCGCGTGCCTCAGGGACGGTGACGAGCAGGCGGCGGAACGGCATCTGCGGTGCGCGGCCGGGGGCGGCAGCGCGGAGGCGGCCTTCCGGCTCGCGACCGTGCTGGACGCGCGGCAGCCGCCGCCGGGCGCGCCGGCGCTCGGTGAGACGCAGCCGGAGAAGACCGAGTGCGAGCAGTGGTACGAGCGCGCGGCCGAGCACGGCCACCGGCGCGCCCAGGTGCGCGTCGGGATGCTCGCCGCGAGCCGGGGCGACATGACGGACGCGGCGCGCTGGTACCGGGAGGCCGCGGAGGCGGGCAGCCGTAACGGCGCCTTCAACCTGGGGCTGCTGCTGGCCCGGGAGGGCAGCGAGCGGGAGGCGGCGCTGTGGTGGTCGCGCGCGGCGCAGGCCGGCCACGGGCGCGCGGCGCTGCGGCTCGCGCTGCTCGCGGCCCGGCGCGGGGAGCTGGCCGAGGGGCAGCGCTGGTGCGCCCGCGCGGTGGAGCTGGGTCCGTCCGAGGTGACGGAGCGGGCCGCGCGGCTGCGCGAGGCGCTGCACCAGGAGCTGACGGCGTGAGCGGTCGAACCGGGATTTGCGCTGGTCGGCGGGGTGACGTAATGTCGTGTTCACCGACGCGGGGTGGAGCAGCTCGGTAGCTCGCTGGGCTCATAACCCAGAGGTCGCAGGTTCAAATCCTGTCCCCGCTACTGAAGAAGGACGAAGGCCCGGATCCGATCAGGATCCGGGCCTTCGTCGTGCTCCGGGGTGCGGCGCGGGAGTCGTGCTCCGGGGTGTGCGCCGCGCGCGTTCCGGCGGGCGCGGGGTGCGGCGCTCGACGGCGCCGACGGGCTCAGCTCCGGGCGCAGTTGGGGCAGGTACCCCGGTACGTCACTTCCACGTCCGAGACCGCGAAACCGAAACGCTCCGTCGCCGGCAGGTCGGCCAGCAGGTCGCCCACCGGGTGCACGTCGCGGATCGTGCCGCAGTGCGCGCAGACCAGGTGGTGGTGGGGCCGGTGGGCGTTCGGGTCGTACCGCTTGGCGCGCCGGTCCGTCGAGACCTCGATGACCTCGCCCAGCGTCACCATCTCGCCCAGGGTGTTGTAGACCGTCGCCCTGGAGATCTCGGGCAGCCGGGCCACGGCGCGCGCGTGCACCTCGTCCGCCGTGAGGTGTACGTGGTCCCCGTCGAGGACCTCGGCCACCACACGGCGCTGGGCGGTCATCCGCCAGCCGCGTTCGCGAAGTCGTTCCAACAGGTCACTCATGAGGGTCAGCTTAACAGTGAGGGCGCCCAGATCCTGAATGAGTGTCGAGTTGGACCCTCGCTTGACTTAGACAAAGTCCATCGTAGGATCGGGACAAGGAAATCGCCGAGCGACAGGTACAGCAGGTATGACGCAGGAGGCGCACGTGACGCAGGGACCGCTTACTACGGAGGCCGGCGCGCCGGTGGCCGACAACCAGAACAGCGAGACCGCCGGCGCGGGCGGCCCCGTTCTGGTTCAGGATCAGGCACTTCTCGAGAAGCTCGCCCACTTCAACCGCGAGCGCATCCCGGAGCGCATCGTGCACGCCCGCGGCGCCGGGGCGTACGGCACCTTCACGCTCACCCGCGACGTCTCGCGGTGGACGCGTGCGAAGTTCCTCTCCGAGGTCGGCAAGCAGACCGAGACCTTCCTGCGCTTCTCCACCGTCGCCGGAAACCTGGGCTCGGCCGACGCGGTGCGTGACCCGCGCGGTTTCGCGCTGAAGTTCTATACCGAGGAGGGCAATTACGACCTCGTCGGCAACAACACCCCGGTGTTCTTCATCAAGGACGCCATCAAGTTCCCCGACTTCATCCACACCCAGAAGCGCGACCCGTACACGGGCAGCCAGGAGGCTGACAACGTATGGGACTTCTGGGGCCTGAGCCCCGAGTCGACGCACCAGGTGACCTGGTTGTTCGGCGACCGCGGCATCCCGGCCACGCTGCGCCACATGAACGGGTACGGCTCGCACACGTACCAGTGGAACAACGAGGCCGGCGAGGTCTTCTGGGTCAAGTACCACTTCAAGACCGACCAGGGCATCAAGAACCTCACCACCGACGAGGCCAACCGGCTCTCGGGCGTGGACCCGGACAGCCACCAGCGCGATCTGCGCGAGTCCATCGAGCGCGGCGAATTCCCGTCGTGGACCGTGCAGATCCAGGTCATGCCGGCGTCGGAAGCGGCCACCTACCGCTTCAACCCGTTCGACCTGACCAAGGTCTGGCCGCACGAGGACTACCCGCCGGTCGAGATCGGCAAGCTGGAGCTCAACCGCAACCCGGAGAACATCTTCGCCGAGGTCGAGCAGTCGATCTTCAGCCCGGCGCACTTCGTGCCCGGCATCGGCCCGTCGCCCGACAAGATGCTCCAGGGCCGTCTCTTCGCGTACGGCGACGCCCACCGCTACCGCGTCGGCATCAACGCCGACCACCTGCCGGTGAACCGTCCGCACGCCACCGAGGCGCGGACGAACAGCCGTGACGGCTTCCTCTACGACGGTCGTCACAAGGGTGCCAAGAACTACGAGCCGAACAGCTTCGGCGGCCCGTTCCAGACGGACAGGCCCCTCTGGGGGCCCACTTCGGTCACCGGCACCACCGGCAACACCGAGGCCCCCGCCCACGCCGAGGACAACGACTTCGTGCAGGCCGGAAACCTCTACCGGGCGATGTCGGAGGACGAGAAGGCCCGGCTGGTCGGCAACCTCGCCCAGTTCATCTCCCAGGTCTCGCGCGACGACATCGCCGAGCGAGCGGTCAACAACTTCCGTCAGGCGGACGGAGACTTCGGCAAGCGGCTGGACACCGCGGTCCAGGCCCTGCGCGGCTGACGGCCCTCGCCGATGAGGCGGCGGAGGCCGGGTTCCGGGACGGACCCGGCCTCCACCGTTGCCGTCCCGACAGCTCCCGCGCCTCCGCGCCTCTCAGCCGGTCAGCGCCGACGGGCGCCGCCCGACCGGGGCCCAGCAGCGGATGATGTCGCGTACGGAGACGATGCCGACCGGCTCCCGGTCGTCGCAGACGATCAGATGTCGGAAGCCGCCGTGCGTCATCGCCTCGGCCGCCTCCTCCAGGGTCCAGATCGGTGAGGCGAACACGACATCGGTGGTGGTGTGCGTGCCGGCCAGTTCGACCTCGGGATTCTGTCCGGCGCCGATCGAGATCAGGATGTCACGCTCGGTGATGATCCCGAGCCCGCAGTTATCGGTGTCCAGGACGACAGCGGCGCCGACGCGGCGTGCCGCCATCAGCTGTGCGGACTGGCGGAGTGTGTGGGTGGGCCCGATGGTGAGGACCACCGTGCTCATGGCGTCACGGACGAGCATGGAGTGGAGCCACCTCCTCGGTGAACCGGTCCCTTGGCTGGAGAACGGATTCACAAGTTCACAAGTGGGGGGACTTTCAGAGTGACACCGGCACGGTGAGTCAACAAGGGGGCGGGCGAAGCGAGCCGCCCGGCGCGTGAAGATCAGAACCGCACGCCCTGGGCGCCCCAAGGGACTCACGATCCCCCGAATGGCCGATTGCCCCGAGAAAAAGTTTGCGGATGTCCGAGCGGGAGCCGTCTTCCGCGGCGCCGTCTCCGGAGTTCTCTCCCCGGAGACACGGCGCCGCCGCTGTCAGTAGCGCTGATTCAGATAGCCGAGCAGCTCCTCGTGGAGCACCCCGTTCGACGCCGCGGCGTTGCCGCTGTGCGGCCCCGAGCGCCCGTCCAGGCCCGTGAACCGGCCGCCCGCCTCCTGGACGATGATCGACGGCGCCGCCATGTCCCACAGGGACAGCTCCGGCTCCGCGCACATGTCCACCGAACCCTCGGCGACCATCATGTACGGCCAGAAATCGCCGTACCCGCGAGTACGCCAGCAGGCCCGGGTCAGATCCAGGAACCCGTCGAGGCGGCCCTGCTCCTCCCAGCCCTTCAGTGAAGCGTGCGCGAACGAGGCGTCCCCGATGCGCGAGACCTTCGAGACCCGCAGCCGGGTCGCGGACGAGAGGCTGCGGCCGGAGTACGCGCCGCCGCCCTTGGCCGCCCACCAGCGACGCGCCAGCGCGGGCGCCGACACCACGCCGACCACCGGCTCGTAACCGCCCTCGCCCGCCACCATCAGGGAGATCAGCGTCGCCCAGACGGGGACGCCGCGTACGTAGTTCTTGGTGCCGTCGATCGGATCGATCACCCAGCGGCGCGGGCCGGTGCCCTCGATGCCGTACTCCTCGCCCAGTACGGCGTCACGTGGCCGCGCCCGCTGGAGATTGCCGCGGATCAGCTCCTCGGCCGACTTGTCGGCCTCACTCACCGGGGTCATGTCCGGTTTGGTCTCGACCTTCAGGTCGAGAGCCTTGAACCGGTCCATCGTCGCGGCGTCGGCGGCGTCCGCGAGGACATGGGCGAGTCGCAGATCATCGTGGTAATCGGGCATGGTCGTCACAGTATCGACAGCGTCCGAGATCGGGCTACGGGCCGGTGGGGGAGGCGCCCCGGCCCCGGGTCCTCTTGACAGCGCGCGAGGCTGCGTCAACTCTGAGTGCGGAGCCGAACGGCCCGGGAGGCAACGATGCCTACAGCGCGTGAAGCCCTACTCAACGCCGCTCTTTCGGCGCTCACGGACCAGTCCTGGTCCGCCGTCAGGATGGTCGACGTCGCGTCGGCCGCCGGGGTCTCGCGGCAGACCCTCTACAACGAGTTCGGCAGCAAGGACGGTCTCGCCCGCGCGCTGGTCCGGCGCGAGGCCGACCTGTATCTGAACGGTGTCGAGCGGCTGCTGGCCGAGCCCGCCGAGCCGGTGGACCGGCTGGTGTCGGTGGCCGAGTGGACGGTCTCGGAGGCGCGCTCCAGGCCCCTGCTGCGGGCCCTGCTCACCGACGGGTGGACCGAGCGCCACCCGGCGCCCCGTCCCGTACGCCCCGCGGCCCCTCCGGGGGGCGCGCCCGCACAGCGCCGCGCGGACGCCGGGCCGCCCGCGCCGGCGGATCTGGTGGCGGCGGTACGCAACCGGGCCGTGGCCGCGCTGGATCCGGGGCGGCCGGACCGCCGGGGCCCGGCGGACGCCGGTGGTCCGCCGCGTACCGAGCCGCTGCGCGTGCAGGCGGGACGGGTGCAGCGGGCGCGTGTGGAGCAGGCGAGGGCGGACCAGACCCGCGCCGAGCAGGCACGGGTCGAGCGGGGACGTACGCCGCAGTACCGCAGACCGGAGCACGCCCGGCCCGAACAGTCCCGTTCCGATCAGTCCCGGACCGACAACGGCCGTCCCGCCGCCCCGCCCAGGGCTCCCGAGCCCGTCCCCCGTACGAAGGACGAGTCCGCCGAGCTGGCCTTCCGCTGCGAACTCGCCGTACGCCTCGCCCTCGCGCACGTCGTCGCGCCCGACGGTGAGCCCGTCGGGCGGCTGGTGCGCGCGGCCGTCGCCGGACCGATCGCGGCCGTCAGTGCTGGGACGAGCCCGAGAGCTGGAGGCCGATGACACCGATGATGACGAGGGAGATCGAGATGATCTTCAGCGTGGAGACCAGGTCGTCCAGGAAGACCATCCCGTAGATCGCCGTGCCGGCCGCGCCGATGCCCGTCCACACCGCGTACGCCGGGCCGACGTCGAGCTTCTTGAGCGAGAGGGTCAGCAGGCCGAAGCTGGCGAGCGCGAAGGCCGCGAACGCGACCGTCGGCCAGAGCCGGGTGAACCCGTGCGAGAGCTTGAGACAGACGGCGAAGCCCGTCTCCAGCAGCCCCGCGACTACCACCAGCAGCCACGCCATCGTCTGTGCCTCCCGCGTCGGTGACCGCACGTTCTCGATGTGCCTCGGTATGCCTTGACAGACCTTGCCAAGACTTGGTGAGTTTATGCACTCACCAAGACTTGCAGGCGGCAAACATCGCGGGATCAGTCGCCCTCGCGCCGCTCCCGGGTGGAGAGAAGCCGGCGCAGCGAGTCGAGCCTCGACGGATCGGCGTGGCCTTCGGCCACCCACGTGTCCAGCGCGCAGTCCGGTTCGTCGTGGCCGCACCCGCGCGGGCAGTTCTCCGTGCCCGGTACGAGATCCGGGAAGGCCAGGATGACGCGCGACGGGTCGACGTGGTGCAGGCCGAAGGAGCGGATGCCCGGGGTGTCGATCACCCAGCCGTCCGCCTTCACCAACGGCAGCGCGAGCGCGGAGGTGGTGGTGTGCCTGCCGCGCCCGGTGACCGCGTTGACCAGGCCGGTCGTACGGCGGCGGTCGTCCGGTACGAGCGCGTTGACCAGCGTCGTCTTGCCGACGCCGGAGTGCCCGACGAACGCGGTCATCCGGCCTTCGAGGTACTCCCGTACGCGGTCGGCCGCCTCACCGGTGGCCAGTTCGTCCCGTCGCGTGACGACGTAACGGATTCCCAACGGCCGGTAGGTCTCCAGCAGTTCGTCCGCCGAGGCGAGGTCGGACTTGGTCAGGATCAGCAGCGGTTCGAGGCCCGCGTCGAACGCCGCGACCAGACAGCGGTCGATCAGCCGGGGCCGCGGCTCGGGGTCGGCGAGCGCGGTGACCACGGCGAGTTGGTCGGCGTTGGCGACGACGACGCGCTCGAACGGGTCGTCGTCGTCCGCCGTGCGCCTCAGTACGGAGCGTCGCTTCTCGATCCGTACGATGCGCGCCAGCGTGTCCTTCCTTCCGCTGAGGTCCCCGACGATCATCACCTGGTCACCGACCACGGCGGCCTTGCGGCCCAGTTCGCGCGCCTTCATCGCCAGGACGACGGTGTCGCCGACCAGACAGGTGAGCCGGCCGCGGTCGACGGTCAGGACCATGCCCTCCGCCGCGTCCTCGTGCTTGGGGCGGATGCTGGTGCGCGGGCGGTTGCCCTTGGGGTTGGGGCGGGAGCGGATGTCGTCCTCGTCCGGGTTCTTGCCGTAGCGGCGCATCGCGTCAGGCTCCCGCTCCCGCGAGCATGTCGGTCCACATCTCAGGGAAATCGGGCAGGGTCTTGGACGTCGTTCCGACGTTCTCGATCTCCACGCCGTCCACGACGAGGCCGATGATCGAGCCCGCCGTGGCCATGCGGTGGTCGTCGTACGTGTGGAAGACACCGCCGTGCAGGGGGCGCGGGCGGATCCGGAGGCCGTCGGCGGTCTCGGTGACGTCGCCGCCCAACTCGTTGATCTCCTTGGTGAGGGCGGCCAGCCGGTCCGTCTCGTGGAGCCGCAGATGGGCGACGCCGCGCAGCGTGGAGGGGCCGTCGGCGAGGGCCGCGACGGCCGCGATGCCGGGGGTCAGTTCGCCGACCTCGCTCAGGTCGACGTCGATGCCGTGGATCCGGCCGCCGCCCGTGAACGTCAGTCCCCGCGCGGTCAGTTCGCAGGAACCGCCCATCTCGGTGAAGATCCGGCGCAGCGCGTCACCGGGCTGTGTGGTGCGGGTGGGCCAGTCCCGTACGGTCACCCGGCCGCCGGTCACGAGGGCGGCGGCGAGGAACGGCTGGGCGTTGGAGAGGTCCGGCTCGACGGTCAGGTCGCGGCCGAGCACGGCACTGGGGGAGACCCGCCAGACGTTCGGCTCGCCGCCGGTCTCCGGCTCGTCGACCTGGGCGCCGACGCCGCGCAGCATGTCGACGGTCATCCGGATGTGCGGCAGGGACGGGAGGGTGGCGCCCACGTGCCGTACCTCGACGCCCTGGTTGAAGCGCGGGCCCGAGAGCAGCAGCGCAGAGACGAACTGCGAGGACGAGGAGGCGTCGATCTCGACGGTGCCGCCGTCCAGCGCGCCGCCGCCGTGCACGGTCAGCGGGAGCGAGCCGCGGGCCTCGTCGTCGATACGGGCGCCGAGGGCGCGCAGGGCGTCGATGACGCCGTGGAGCGGGCGTACGTAGGAGCGCGGGTCGCCGTCGAAGTGGATGGGGCCGTCGGCGAGGGTCGCGACGGGGGGCAGGAAGCGCATGACCGTACCGGCGTTGCCGACGTCGACCCTGGCCGGGCCGTGCAGACCGTTGGGGAAGATGCGCCAGGCCTCGCCGGTGAACGACGGGCTGCCCGCGCCGCGTGCGGGCGTCATGGAACCCGCCGCCGCCGAACTGGAGGAGACCGTCTCCTCGATGCCGACGCCCATCGCGCGCAGGGCGTCCGCCATCAGGAGGGTGTCGCGTGAGCGCAGGGGCCGGCGCAGCCAGCCGGGTTCGGCGGCGAGCGCGGCGAGGACGAGGCCACGGTTCGTGACCGATTTCGAACCGGGCACGGTGACCGTCGCTTCGACGGCCCCGCTCGCGTAAGGGGCGGGCCAGAGGGCAGGGTGCACGGCGCTTTCGGTCATGGCCTTTACTTTAATGGCTGTACAACGACCCTGATCCTGATCAAATACGTTGAAATCGGGGCGTAATACGAAGGTGGTATGGAGGCGCGCGACCGGCTCGCGGGGTGCTTTCCGGGCGCGCTACAGGCCCAGCAGCCAGGTGCCTCCGCCGATCAGCGAGCACAGCGAGACGGCGTGGAAGAGGAACAGCCACATCGCCGGCGGCACGTGCGTCAGGCGCGAGAGCTGGTCGGCGTCGGAGTCGGGGGCGCCGCCGTGCCGCCGCTTGGACTGGAGCTCGAAGGCCGGCCGTACGCCGCCGAGCAGCAGGAACCATACGGCGGCGTACGCGAACGCGGCCTGCACGGCCGGACCGGTCAGCCAGGAGATCAGCAGGAAGGCCGCCCCCGTCACGATGACGGTGAGCGCCCCGTACGCGTTGCGGATCATGACCAGCATCACCAGCAGCAGGGCCGTCGCCAGCCAGAGCAGCAGCGTGATGTGGTGCGCGGCGAGCAGCCAGGCGCCGCCGAGGCCCAGCAGGGACGGGGCCGTGTAGCCCGCCGCCGCGGTGAGGATCATGCCGATGCCGGTGGGCTTGCCGCGGCTGACGGTCAGGCCCGAGGTGTCGGAGTGCAGCCGGATGCCGTCGAGCTTGCGGCCGGTGAGGAGGGCGACCAAGCCGTGTCCGCCCTCGTGGGCGATGGTGACGGCGTTGCGCGACAGGCGCCAGAGGGCCTGCGGTACGACGGCGGCGAGCGCGACGACGGCGGTGGCGATCACCAGCCAGTCCTCGGGGACGGGCTGGGTGCCGAAGACGCGATCCCACAGATCGCCTATGGAGGCGGCCGAGATGCCGCTGGAGTCGGTGCTGATCATCGCTCGGGCGGCTCCTTGGGAGGACGCGCGTCGGGTGCGCGTCGGGTGTGCGTCGTCGCAGTGTGGCACTTGCGCGCGGGACGCGGCCGCCGCACAGCGGCTGGAGGGTTTCAAGCCACGTGCGGTCAAGGGCAGTTCAAGTCTTGACGACACCCGAAAGCGGCTGCCATGGTCTAGACCTAGTAGAACATTGGAGTGGTTAGCCCTGCGACAGCGCTCCACCGGACCGTCACCGGACTTCTTCCGCTGTCGATGCAACTGTTCGTGCACCTTCGCGAGTTCCCCACACGCAGTGAGTCCGTAACGGGTCGGAGCCGGCCGCGTCTTCGGCGACGGTCCCGTCGGATGTCACCACGAAGGAGTTGTCATGCACAAGAAAACTCGTCTCGCCCTCGTCCTGAGTGCGGCGGTCGCACCGATCATCGCCGTCACTCTTCCCGCCCCGGCCGCCTCCGCGCACGGCTGGATCAACTCGCCCGCCAGCCGGCAGGACCAGTGCAAGACCGGCGTCGTCTCCTGCGGCGAGATCAAGTGGGAGCCACAGAGCGTCGAAGGCCCGAAGGGCCTCAAGAGCTGCAACGGTGGGCTCGCGAGGTTCGCCGACCTCAACGACGACAACAAGGGCTGGCAGCGCTCCAACATCGGCGTCAACCAGACGTTCAACTGGACGCTGACGGCGCGGCACCGCACCACCACCTGGCAGTACTTCGTCGGCAACACCAAGGTCGCCGAATTCAACGACGGCGGTGCCACCCCCGGTGCCACCGTGAGCCACAACGTCAACTTCGGCAGCATCCGCGGCAACCAGAAGGTCCTGGCCGTCTGGAACATCGCCGACACCCCGATGGCGTTCTACTCCTGCATCGACGTCAACATCCGCTGACCCGGGCGGAGTCGGAGCTGATATGAGTCCCTGTCGGGGCCGGGGGCCACCCCCGGCCCCGACAGGGCTGTCGGCCCCATGGTCACGCTCTGCGCGAAGTGACCGGCGGAGACGACGGACGATCTGCGAGGGTTGTACGCGTGCCGGTGGCGTGATCCGGCGCGGGTGCGTCGGCAGGTCGGAGGGTGGTCGGACATGTGCGGTCGGTACGCGGCGAGCCGGAGGCCGGAGGATCTCGTCGGGCTCTTCGAGGTCGAGAAGTGGGAGCCTGAGGAGACCCTCGCGCCCGACTGGAACGTGGCACCTACCAAAGAGGTGTACGTGGTCCTGGAGCGTCCCGTGAAGGGCGCCGACGATCCCGCCCCCGTACGCCAGCTCCGCACGCTCAGGTGGGGGCTCGTGCCCTCCTGGTCCAAGACGCCCGAGGGCGGCGCCCGGATGATCAACGCACGCGCCGAGACCGTGCACGAGAAGCCGTCCTTCCGGCGCCCCTTCGCCTCCCGGCGCTGCCTCGTACCGGCCGACGGCTACTACGAGTGGGTCACGGCCCCCGAGGAGCGGCAGCTGGAGGAGCAGGGCAAGAAGAAGCGGCCCCGCAAGCAGCCGTACTTCGTCACCCCGGCCGACGGGTCGGTCATGGCCATGGCCGGTCTGTACGAGTTCTGGCGCGACAAGACCCTCCCCGACGACCACCCGAACGCCTGGTGGGTGACCTGCTCGGTCATCACGACCGAGGCGGAGACCGGCCCGCTCGGCGTGGCCCCGGCCGAGGGGCCCGGGTCGCTCGCCGACATCCACCCCCGGATGCCGCTGATGCTGACGCCCGACCGGTGGGACGCCTGGCTGGATCCGGCCCGTACGGACCTGGACGAGCTGCGTGAGCTGCTGGCGCCCCCGCCGGAGGGGCTGATGCGGGCCTATCCCGTGGCGACGGCCGTCAGCAACGTACGGAACAACGGTCCGGAGCTGCTGGAGGAGCTGGCCGCGCCCGAGGAGAGCACCCTCTTCTGAGGAGGACGCGGCGGATCCGCGGCGTACGACCACCCCGATGTGATCCTGGTGACATGCAGAGCGAGATCGTCGACACTCCTGCGGGCGACGCCCGCATCACCTGGCACCTCTCTACGGAGGGGAGGGCGTCGAAGGGGAGGGCGGCGCGCCTCGTTCTCGCCGTCGGCCATGGCGCGGGCGGCGGCATCGAGGCACGCGACCTCCAGGCGCTCGCCGCGGCGCTGCCCGCGCTCGGGGTGACCGTGGCGCTGGTCGAGCAGCCCTGGCGGGTGGCCGGGAAGAAGCTGGCCCCCGCGCCGAAGACACTCGACACCGGCTGGCGGGCGCTCTGGCCGGCGCTGACGAAGCCCGGACTGCCCGTCGTCGCGGGCGGGCGCAGCGCCGGGGCGCGAGTGGCCTGCCGTACGGCGCGCGAGCTGGGCGCCCACGCCGTACTGGCGTTGAGCTTCCCACTGCACCCGCCGGGCCGGCCGGAGAAGTCCCGCGCCGACGAACTGCTCGGCGCCGGAGTGCCGACGCTCGTCGTCCAGGGCGGGAACGACCCCTTCGGGAAGCCCGCCGAATTCCCCGACGGCGGTCACGAGCTGCTTGAGGTGCCGTACGGCGACCACTCCTTCGCCGTCCCCAAGCGCGCCACGCTCACCCAGGACGAGGCCCTCACCCTCCTTACGGACGGCGTCGGGAAGTGGATCCGGTCACAGTCGGCCCGCTGACGGAGCGTGCCCGCGCACCCGGGAATGCGTCGTGGACGGCGGCTGTTGTGCGAGATGTCGGTACACAGATCCTGGAAAGGGAGTCCGTCGCATGGGTTCGACCATCTGCCCCGCCCGGTCGCACGCCACCGAAGTGGAGTGGACGGTGCTTTCCGCACCCAGGACCGCCCCCGCCCGGTCGTCGGCCGAGGCGGCAGCGAAGCCCGCCCCGGCACAAGGTCGACTATTCTCCGATTCGAGTGGGTCCGCCTTCGGGCCTGCCGCAGCGTTGGAGGAGGTGGGTCCGGTCACTGGGACCGACACAGGGACCGACGACGGCCACAAGGAAGAGTCAGCCGCCGAGCGCAACGCCCGTTTCGAGCGCGACGCCCTCGGCTATCTCGACCAGATGTACTCGGCCGCCCTGCGCATGACGCGCAACCCGGCCGATGCCGAGGACCTCGTGCAGGAGACCTACGCCAAGGCGTACGGCTCCTTCCACCAATTCCGTGAGGGCACCAACCTCAAGGCGTGGATGTACCGCATCCTCACCAACACCTTCATCAACTCGTACCGCAAGAAGCAGCGTGAACCCCAGCGCAGCGCCGCCGAGGAGATCGAGGACTGGCAGCTGGCGCGCGCCGAGTCGCACATGTCGACCGGTCTGCGCTCCGCGGAGTCCCAGGCGCTCGACCACCTTCCCGACTCCGACGTGAAGGAAGCGCTCCAGGCGATTCCCGAGGAGTTCCGCATCGCCGTGTATCTCGCCGATGTAGAGGGCTTTGCGTACAAGGAGATCGCGGACATCATGGGGACACCCATCGGTACGGTGATGTCGCGACTGCACCGTGGACGGCGTCAACTGCGCGGCATGCTTGAGGACTACGCCCGCGAGCGCGGGCTTGCCCCGGCCGGCGCCGGAGAGTCGTCGGATGATCGGAAAGGCTCGGGCTCATGAGTTGCGGAGAGCCGCACGAGACGGATTGCACCGAAGTTCTCGACCATCTTTACGAGTACCTCGACCGGGAGATGCCGGACAAGGACTGCACCAAGTTCGAGGAGCACTTCGACGAGTGCTCGCCGTGCCTGGAGAAGTACGGACTCGAACAGGCCGTGAAGAAGCTGGTCAAGCGGTGCTGCGGACATGACGACGTACCGACCGATCTGCGGGCCAAGGTCATGGGACGCATCGACCTCATCCGCGCCGGCCACGCCGTGCCCGAGCGGGACGTGACGGCCGTCGACACGGACCAGCCGGCGACCGCCACCGAGTAGTCGGCAGCCGTAGTACCGACCCGCCTACGGGGCGCGCCGCGCACATCGCGGCGCGCCCCGCGTGCGTTTGCGCACGCGTCACCCGATGGTGCTAATCGCCGCCGTCGGCCGGTGGTCCGGCACCCAACTCGCTAGCCTGGCCCTCTGTTTGGGCCGGTGCCAAGTGAGCTTTTTTGCGGGGTGAGGGCGGGGTGAGGGCGGGGTGAACGCCATTCCGGGAGCGGCACGCGCGTACATCTGCTGCGCCGTGCTGGGCGCCCTCGCGTGCGTCCTTCCCGCGTTCACCCTGCCCGGGTTACGCCCCGCGTCCCTGGCCGGACCCGACAGCCTGTGGCCCGTTGTCCTGCCCCTCGGCGCGCTGTACGCGCTCTGCGAGGCACCCGCCCGCTGCCGCTTCCTCGGGAGGTCGGTGCGCGGCTCGGTGCCCGTCACCGCCGGGTCCTTCTTTCCCGTCCTGCTCGCCGCCGCTTTCCTGCTGCCGCCCGCCGCCGCGGCGCTCGTGGCCGTCCCCGGCGGACTCTGCGGCCACGTCGCGCGGCGACCGGCCGGGGTCCGCCGGGTATGGCGCGCGGCCCAGCTCGCCGTCGCCACGTGGGCCGCCGCCCAGGCCCACCGGCTCCTCGACGGTCCCGCCGCGCTGGGCGGCGCCGCGTACCCCGGCCACGCCGTCCCCGGTGTTCCCGGCGCCCTCGCTGTTCCCGACTTCCCGTACGCGCTGCTGCCCGCCGGGGCCGGGGCCCTCGCCTTCTGCCTGGTCCTGTGCGCGCTCGACGGCGGCATCCTCGTGACCGCCGAGCGGCGGCCCGTCCGCACGGCCTGGCGCGGCCTGCTGCCGCGTTCGCTCGCGCCGTACGGTGCGCACGCCCTGGCCGGGCTGATGATGGCCGTGCTCTGGCGCAGCCCGTACGGTCCGCTCTCCGCGCTCTTTGTACTGCTGCCGATGTACATCTCCTGCTGGGTCTTCGCGCAGTACCACCGCGAGCGTGCCGCGCACCAGGCGACCATCAGGGCGCTCGTCCAGGCCGTCGACCTCAAGGACCGGTACACGCGCGGCCACAGCGAACGGGTCGGGCGGGCGTCGGTGATGATCGCCGGCGAGCTGGGGATGGACGACGAGCGCCTTGAGGTCCTGCGGTTCGCCGGGATCCTGCACGACGTGGGCAAGCTCGGCGTCCCCACGCGCGTGCTGCGCAAGGACGGGCCGCTGACCCCGGAGGAGCGGCGCGTCATCGAGCTGCACCCCGAGTACGGCCACGAGATCGTGCGAGGTATCGGTTTCCTCGGAGAGGCCCGGGCCGCGATCCTGCACCACCACGAACGGCTCGACGGCACCGGCTATCCGTACGGCCTGGCGGGGGCGGAGATCCCCGAATTCGCACGGGTCGTCGCCGTCGCGGACGCCTTCGACGCGATGACCTCCACCCGGTCCTACCGGCGGGCGCGGCCAGTGGCGACGGCGGTGGCGGAGCTGCGGCGGTGCGCGGGCACCCAGTTCGACCCGCGGATGGTGCGGGCGCTCGTACGGGCGCTGGACCGGTACGGCTGGCAGACGGCCGTGACGTCGGACGAGAGGGACGGTGCGGACGGCGGCGACGGCGCGTGGGAGGCGGGGATGGGGGTGTCGGCCCCGTTACAGGCGGCGCTCGCCGTGCCCGCCGGGGCGCTGCTCCCGGCGCCCGGGGACGGCGGCGCCGACCCGCGCAAAAACGTCCCGCCACCGCGCAGGGCGGACGGTCCGCGTACGACGCCCTCGCCGATGCCGATGCCGACACCGGCGCCGACACCGGCGCCGATGCCGACCGCCGACGGTGCGGGCGTCCCCGGCGGTCCGGGTGCCCCGCGCGGTCCGCGCACCCCCGGCGGTCGCGGGTGAACGCCGCCCCGGCCGTCCGTCCACCCCGCCCCGTCCCCACCGTCGTCGCCGTCCACGGCGCCGCGCTCCTGCTCGCCGGAGCCGGTCTCGGCCGGACCCTCTGGCACGGGATCACCGAGCCCCGCACCGCCCTCGCCTTCGGCGTGCTCATCACCTTCGGCGAACTCGTCCGCCGAGGCGCCCTCCCCGGCGAGCGCGAGCCCGCCCCCCTCGCCGCCGCCGGAGCCCTCGCGTACGCCCTGCTCGGGCAGAACGCGGGCCGGCCGGCCGAGCACGGCGTCCCGCAGACCGTCGCCGTCGTCGTTGCCGCTGTCCTCGTCGGAGCCGTACCGCATCTCGCCCGCGGTCACGGCCCCGCGCGCGACCACGTGGCGCGCCGCGTGCTGACCGTCGGCTTCGCCGCCGTCTGCTTCCAGCCGTTCGTCGCCTCGGGCGAGTGGGGGAAGCGGGTCGGCGAAGGCCCGTACCACGCGCTCCTGCTCCTCCTCCTACTGATGCTGACCGCCCTGTGCGACGCCGTCCTCGCCGCGCTGATGGCGCGCGCCCGTACCCGCCATCCGTACGGGCCGCTGCTCCGCGACGAACTGCGCGCCCTGATCGGCATCGGCTCGGCCGTCTGCGCGACCGGTGTGGTGATGGCCCTCGGCGTCGCCGTCGCGGGGCTGTGGGCGCTGCCGGTCTTCTGTGTGCCGCTGCTGCTGACGCAGCTGTCCTTCCGGCGGTACGCGGCCGTCCGCACCACCTACGGCCAGACCATCGCCTCGCTCGCCCGCGCCACCGAGATCGCCGGATACACCCGCCACGGCCACGCCCGCAGGGTCGCCGAGCTGAGCCGCGCGGTCGGCCGTGAGCTGGGGCTCTCCGGAGCGGAGCTGACCGTCCTGGAACACGCGGCGCTGATGCACGACATCGGCCAGCTGTCGCTCGTCGATCCCGTGCCCGACGGCGCCACCGCCCTGCTGCCGGTCACCGAGCAGCGGCGGATCGCGCTGCTCGGCGGGGCCGTCGTACGCCAGACCGGGGTCCCGGCGGCGGTCGCCGTCGTCGTGGAGCGGCAGGCCGATCCGTACCGCGAGCAGCCTTTGTCGGCCCGGATCGTCCGCGCCGTCAACGCGTACGACGATCTCGCCGGGGCGGGCGCCGGCGGCCCCGGAGGGGCGACAGGGCCGCTCAGGGCCCTGGAGCGGCTGCGCCTCGGCACCGGCCACGACTACCAGCCCGAGGTGGTGGAATCTCTCGCGCGCGTCCTGTCACGCGGTGGTCTGACCCCTGGTCGGGCTGGGTAACCCATGGGTAAGGAGCGAGCGCCCGACCGGGCATGGTTGGATGCGAAGAGGAGTCCAAGAGGGTGTCCGGGGGCACAGACCCGAGCGACCGGCAGGCGGGAATCGTGAAGATCTTCGGGAAGGTACGGCATCGGCCCTCCGCCTCGTGGCGGCAGGCCACCGACCGCGCGTTCACGCTGATCGGCGACGGACGGTACGAGGACGCGGGTGCGCTGCTCACTCGTGCGGCGGATCTGGAGCCCTGGCTCTCCGAGTCCTGGTTCAACCTGGCGCTGCTGCACAAGTTCCGGCACGACTGGGAACAGGCGCGCGCCGCCGGGCTGCGCGCCGTCGCGCTGCTCGACAGGGAGACCGGGGCACCCGACTGGTGGAACGTCGGCATCGCGGCCACCGCGCTCCAGGACTGGCCGCTGGCCCGCCGTGCCTGGCAGGCGTACGGCCTGAAGGTGCCCGGTTATCAGTACGCCGCGGCGGCGACCGGTGAGCCGGTCGGTATGGAGCTGGGCAGCGCGGCCGTCCGGCTCTCGCCCGAGGGCGAGGCCGAGGTCGTCTGGGGCCGCAGGCTCGACCCGGCCAGGATCGAGATCCTGTCCATCCCGCTGCCGTCCTCGGGCCGCCGCTGGGGCGAGGTGGTCCTGCACGACGGCGTGCCGAACGGCGAGCGTACGACCGCCGCGGGGTCGAACGGCGCCGCGCGGGCGTTCCCGGTCTTCGACGAGATCGAGCTGTGGGCCCCGTCACCCGTGCCGACCTGGGTGGTGCTGCTGGAAGCGGCGACCGAGTCCGACCGGGACGCCCTGGAGCGGCTCGCCGC
The DNA here is from genome assembly GCF_040560175.1 of Streptomyces panacea. Lineage (NCBI taxonomy): Bacteria > Bacillati > Actinomycetota > Actinomycetes > Kitasatosporales > Streptomycetaceae > Streptomyces > Streptomyces panacea. The sequence goes on along the minus strand of NZ_JARJHW010000030.1, from coordinate 23,340 downwards.
CGACGCGGGCTTCGCCGCCGAGGACTGGTCGTCCTCCGTACGACTGCTCTGCCGGTCCTGCTCCGAGAGCCGCATGCCGAGCGCCGAGGGCGACGGCGAGCACCTCGACCCGCACGACCACAGCGAGCCGGGGCATCCGGGGCCGCTCGGGCATCGTACGGAGGGCGAGTTGTGGGTGCCCGAGCGCGAGTGCGGGATAGCCGCGCCGCCCGGACTGGTCCGCGGCCTGCTCGACGGCTGGGTGGCCGACAGCCCGGACACACGTGAGTGGCGGGATCTCGAAGAGGTCTGCTGACCTCTCGGCGGGGGTGGACCGCCGGGGGCCGGTTCTCGGGTATCGCGGCGGACAGCGCGTCTGCGGGCCGTAGGCTGTACGGGCACATCGCGCAGGCAGCGGTGTACAGGCAGCAGCGGGTACCGAGGAAGGCGTACTGCGGACATGGCGCAGCAGGAGACGGACCAGAAGACCGAGGGCGGGGCCTCCCGGGCGGAGCGGGGAGACGGGTTCGTCGCGGGCGGCGAAGGCATCGTGGACGACGAGGGGTTCGTCGTCGACACACAGGACGCGGAGGCGCGTGAGCTGGCGTACCGCGAGCGCGGGACGTCGCGCCCCATCACCGTCGTCGGCAATCCGGTCCTGCACAAGGAGTGCCGGGACGTCACGGAGTTCGACGACAAGCTCGCCACGCTCGTCGACGACATGTTCGCGAGCCAGCGGACGGCGGAGGGCGTGGGCCTGGCCGCCAACCAGATCGGTGTGGACCTGAAGGTCTTCGTCTACGACTGCCCGGACGACGACGGTGTGCGGCACGTCGGTGTCGTCTGCAACCCGGTGCTGGACGAACTCCCGCCCGAGGAGCGCAATCTGGAGGACGGCAACGAGGGCTGCCTGTCCGTCCCGACGGCGTACGCGGAGCTGGCGCGGCCCGACTACGCGGTGGTCCGGGGCCAGGACGTCAACGGCAAGCCGGTCAAGGTGCGCGGCACGGGCTACTTCGCGCGCTGCCTCCAGCACGAGACGGACCATCTGTACGGATACCTGTACATCGACCGGCTCTCGAAGCGCGACCGCAAGGACGCGCTCCGGCAGATGGAAGAGGGCACGCCGCGCTACGAGGTCGTACCGAACGCCTGACGTCCGTCGTTTGCCCGACCGTCGCGGCCCCGTTCCGGAACTCCGGGAGCGGGGCCGCCGGTGTCGCCGAGGTCGGCCGGGAAAAGCGCCATTGGTTCGACAAGTGGCCCTGGTCGGGGACGGGTTGACGCGCGTCGACCCGTGCGCCACTCTCTGCCGTACATCTTGCCTGTCCGCACGTCCCACCTCGCCGTACATCTCGCCTCGAATCTGGAGACCCGATGCTCCGACGTACCTCACGACTTCTGCTCAGCCTTGTCATGACCCTGACGTTCGCCTGGGCGGGCGCGGTGGTCACCGCCGGCACCGCGCAGGCCGACGGCTGCTACACCTGGTCCGGCGCCCTCTCCCAGGGGTCCAGCGGCGCCGCTGTGACCCAGCTCCAGATCCGGGTGGCCGGACACGCGGGCAACGGTGCCGTACTCGGCATCGACGGCGAGTACGGACCGGCGACCTCCGCCGCGGTCAAGCGCTTCCAGTCCGCGTACGGGCTGGCCGCCGACGGCGTCGCGGGCCCCGCGACCTTCAACAAGATCTACGAGCTCCAGGACGACGACTGCACGCCGATCCACTTCACGTACGCCGAGCTGAACAACTGCAACTCCGACTGGTCCGGCGGCGCGGTGAGCGCGGCGACCGCCAAGTCCAACGCCCTGCGCACCATGTGGAAGCTGGAGGCGATGCGGCACGCGATGGGCGACCAGCCGCTCCGGGTCACCAGCGGATTCCGCTCGCACGCGTGCAACAACGCGGTCGGCGGAGCCGCCAGCAGCCGTCATCTGTACGGAGACGCCGCCGACATCGGGTCCGGACCGCACACGCTGTGCTCGCTGGCCCAGAACGCGCGGAACCACGGCTTCAACGGCATCCTCGGCCCGGGGTACCCCGGCCACGACGACCACGCGCACGTCGACCACCGCTCGGGCCGCTTCTGGTCGGCGCCGAGCTGCGGCATCTGACGCTCCCGCGCTTTCTCCGACCGGGGCCTCACGCGACGCGCGTGGGGCCCCGGAACGTGCGCCGGTAGACGTTCGGGGTCGTCCCGAGCGTACGCAGGAAGTGGTGCCGCAGCCCCGCCGCGTTCCCGAAGCCCGACCGGCCGGCGATCGCGTCCACCGTCTCGTCCGTCCCCTCCAGCAACTCCTGTGCCAGCAGCACGCGTTGGCGCAGCAGCCAGCGGTACGGGGTGGTGCCCGTCTCCTGCTGGAAACGGCGCGCGAACGTGCGGGGTGACATGTGGGCGCGCTCCGCGAGCTGTTCGACGGTCATCTCGCTGTCCAGATGCCGCTCCATCCAGGCGAGGACCCCGCCCACCGTGTCGCACGCGGTGGGCAGCGGGCGCTCGATGAACTGCGCCTGTCCGCCGTCGCGGTGCGGCGGTACCACCATGCGGCGGGCGATCGCGTTGGCGACCTCGGGGCCGTGCTCCTGGCGTACGACATGGAGGCAGGCGTCGATGCCCGCGGCCGTACCGGCGGACGTGACGACGGGGCCGTCGTCCACGTACAGCACGTCGGGCTGCACGTCGGCCAGCGGATACGCCTCCGCCAGCTCGGCGGAGTGCATCCAGTGGGTGGCGCAGCGGCGCCCGTTGAGCAGCCCGGCGGCGCCGAGGGTGAACACGCCCGCGCAGACACTGAGCACACGCGCGCCCCGGTCCACGGCCCGGCGCAGCGCGTCCAGCAGCTCGGGCGGGTAGTCGCGGACGACGTACGTGTCCCCGGCCGGCACGCAGATCAGATCGGCCTCCTCCAGCCGGTCGAGGCCCTGGAGCGCGGAGATGGTGAATCCCGCGTGCGTACGCAGGACGGGGCCCTCGGCCGAGACGACGGCGAAGTCGTAGACCGGCAGGCCCTGCGCGCTGCGGTCGAGGCCGAACACCTCGCAGAGCACGCCGAGTTCGAAGGGGTGGACTCCGTCGAGAAGGACGACCGCGACGTTTTTCAGCATGGCAGCAGTGTGGCAGTAATTCGATGGTTCATGACAGTCCTGCCACTGCTCTTTGTTCGGCCGAGCGACGAGAGTGGAGCCATGAACGCAATCGGTGGTTACCTCGTCGTACTGGCCCTATTCGCCCTTCTCGCCCTTCCCGGACTGATCGGCTACCTCAAGGACCGCGCCATCGACCGCCAACTGCGGCGCGCGGAGGACCCGGACGCAGCGCCGGCCGACCGCTCACCCACGTATGCGCCAGCGCGGCGGCTGCCGCACCGAGCGCGTACCACAGCAGGTCAGGCGCATTGAACGTCGACCCGAACACGAGCCGCACGATCACACTCCGCTCGGCGGGCCCGGCGGTCACCCCGGTGAGCTGAAGCAGCTCAACGGCCCAACTGAACGCCAACGCCCCGCATCCGGCCACGACGGGCCGCACGCGGGGAGCGGCCAGGACGACGAGGACGTACACGAGGACGGTGTACAACGCGACCCCGCCGTACTTGGCGACGCCCCCGTCCGCGACAACCCTGACCCCGAGCCCGGCCCCGACAACCCCGACGGCGACTGCCGTGGCCACCAGCCGCGTGCGCGCACGAATCCGCATGTTGCTCATGCGAGGCAGGCTATGTCCGGAGTCAGGAGCCGGCGAAAGCGATGAACGTGTGCCAGGGTCCTTTGGGGACGTCCAGCACTGCGCCGTGGGTGGTCTTCGAGTCGCGGATGTGGATCCTGGTGGCAGTGACGGCTACCTCGACGCAGTTGCCGCCGCCCGAGCCGCTGTAGCTGCTCTTGAACCATGTCAGCCGGGCGGGTCCGGCCATAACCTGCTCGGTATTCATGCTTCTCCTGCCACGCGCTCGATCAGACGCGCAGACTCCTCCGCGTTCAGGGCCTGCGTGCGCAGCTTGCCATAGCGCAGTCCGAAGGTGCTGACCTTTGTGGGGTTGGTGATCACGAGACCCACGTCCTGGGACTCGATGTAGCCGACCCGTCGGTGCTCCAGCGTCTCCAGAACCACCATAGAACCGTTGTGTCCGGGGTGGAAGCCGAGGTTTGACGGCATGACTTGGATCTCCACGTTGCGCATCGAGCTCTGCCCCAGCAGGTGTTGAAGCTGACCCCTCATCACGTCTTCGTTGCCCACCATGGTGGTCAGGGCCGCCTCGCCGATGATGAAGCACGACTCCACCAGGGGCGTGCGCGTCAGCAACCTCTGTCGGCCGATCCTGGCTTCGACGTGCTGCTCGATGATTTCGTCGCTCAGCGGTGGGCAGTGAGCTGTGAACAGTGCCCGTGCGTACTCCTCGGTCTGAAGCAGTCCGGGGATTAGGAGCGGTTCGAAGTCGTACCTGCTGACGGCCTCTGTCTCGATCAGCGCGAAGTCCTGGAAGAACGCCGGGAGTTTTGCCAGGTCCACGTCGTCCTGCAACACCGTCAGGGTTCCGCCCGCGTTCAGCGCCGTCTCCGCTGCCTCGGTGAACTTCGCCTGCGCCGGTCTGCGGCCTTGCTCGATCGACGCGACCAACTCGACGGAGTAGCCGAGCGTCTGGGCGAGTTCCTGCTGAGTCAGGCCCGCTCTGTCGCGGTGGAGTCTGAGCAGTTTTCCGTAGCCGGCCCAGATACCGGGCCGCTCGTCTTCCTGTCCCCGCTGCTTCTTCTGGCGGCTGCTGGTTCCCATACGCCTCACACCCCAACGTACCGATGTGCGAATGTAGTTCACCATCCAACGCGGAGCGTACGGCCCCGGACACGGTCCGCGACCCGTACAACTGCCGTCAGTACGGGCCACCGCGCCGCGGCTGCACGCTTCGCGACCCGCTACCCCCACCGCCGCGCTCGCCGTGTTGTCCGGTTCTGTCCGGAGCACCGCACGGTGGACCCTCGCGGCGTGGAACGCATGGGTGGGCGTCAGCCGTACCGCTCGGGACGCCAGGCCCCGGTGGCGGTAGCGGGCGCCGGTGTCGAACGGCGCCCGCAGCGTCCGGCGGTCCCTCTCGGGTGTCACGAAGGGCGTTCCTAGAAGTCGTCGTCGAAGCCGACCGTGCCCTCCACCGCCACCTGGTACGCCGACGGGCGGCGCTCGAAGAAGTTCGTCAGTTCCTGGACGCCTTGGAGCTCCATGAACGAGAACGGGTTCTCGGAGCCGTACACCGGCGCGAAGCCCAGGCGCTGGAGGCGCTGGTCCGCGACGCACTGCAGGTACTCGCGCATCGACTCCGTGTTCATGCCCGGCAGGCCCTCGCCGCAGAGGTCGCGGCCGAACTGGAGCTCCGCCTCGACCGCCTCCTTCAGCATGTCGGTGACCTGCTGCTGGAGCGCGTCGTCGAAGAGTTCCGGCTCCTCCTTACGGACGGTGTCCACGACCTCGAAGGCGAAGTTCATGTGCATCGTCTCGTCGCGGAACACCCAGTTGGTGCCGGTGGCGAGCCCGTGCAGCAGGCCGCGCGAGCGGAACCAGTAGACGTACGCGAACGCTCCGTAGAAGAACAGGCCCTCGATGCAGGCCGCGAAGCAGATCAGGTTCAGCAGGAAGCGGCGCCGGTCCGCCACCGACTCCAGGCGGTCGATCTTCTCGACCGAGTCCATCCACTTGAAGCAGAACTGCGCCTTCTCGCGGATCGACGGGATCTCCTCGACCGCGTCGAACGCCGCCGCGCGGTCCGCCGGGTCCGGGAGGTAGGTGTCGAGCAGCGTCAAGTAGAACTGGACGTGCACGGCCTCCTCGAAGAGCTGGCGGGAGAGGTAGAGCCGCGCCTCGGGGGAGTTGATGTGCTTGTAGAGCGTCAGCACCAGGTTGTTCGAGACGATCGAGTCGCCCGTCGCGAAGAACGCGACCAGCCGGCCGATCATGTGCTGCTCGCCGGGGGAGAGCTTGGCGAGGTCGGTGATGTCGGAGTGGAGGTCGACCTCCTCCACCGTCCAGGTGTTCTTGATCGCGTCGCGGTAGCGCTCGTAGAAGTCCGGGTAGCGCATGGGGCGCAGGGTCAGTTCGAAGCCCGGGTCGAGCAGGTTCTTCTCAACAGAGGTGGAACTCATTACTGGCAGGCCTCGCAGGACTCGGGGTTTTCCAGGGAGCAGGCGATGGCGTCGGCGTCCGGCGCCATCTGCACGGGCACGGACGGCGGCGGTACGGCGGCCGCGGCCACCGGCTGCGACTTCGCCGCGCGGGCGATCCGCGTCGCCGGGCGCGACCGCAGGTAGTACGTGGTCTTGAGCCCCTTCTTCCAGGCGTACGCGTACATCGAGCTGAGCTTCCCGATGGTCGGCGTCTCCAGGAACAGGTTCAGCGACTGGCTCTGGTCGAGGAACGGCGTACGCGCCGCCGCCATGTCGATCAGGCCGCGCTGCGGGATCTCCCACGCCGTGCGGTACAGCTCGCGTACGTCGGCCGGGATCCAACTGAAGCCCGCCACCGAGCCGTTGGACTCCCGCAGCGCCTCGCGGGACTGCGCGTCCCACACGCCGAGCTTCTTCAGCTCGGCCACCAGATAGGCGTTGACCTGGAGGAACTCACCCGACAGGGTCTCGCGCTTGAAGAGGTTGGAGACCTGCGGCTCGATGCACTCGTACACCCCGGCGATCGAGGCGATGGTGGCCGTCGGCGCGATGGCGAGCAGCAGGGAGTTGCGCATACCGGTCTTCGCGACCCGCGCCCTGAGCGCGTCCCACCGCTCGGGCCAGTTGAGCGCCACGTCGTAGTGGTCCGGGTGCAGCACGCCGCGCGCGGCGCGGGTCCGCGACCAGGCGGGCAGCGGGCCCTCGCGCTCGGCGAGGTCGCAGGACGCCTCGTACGCGGCGAGCATGATCCGCTCGGAGATACGGGTGGAGAGCGCGGCGGCCTCGGCCGAGTCGAACGGCAGCCGCTTCTTGAAGAAGACGTCCTGGAGGCCCATCACGCCCAGGCCCACGGGGCGCCACTTGGCGTTGGAACGGCCGGCCTGCTCGGTCGGGTAGAAGTTGATGTCCACGACCCGGTCGAGGAAGGTCACGGCGGTGCGGACGCTCTCGTCCAGCCGCTCCCAGTCCAGCTCGCCCGTCTCCGTCACGAAGGCGCCGATGTTGACCGATCCGAGGTTGCAGACGGCCGTCTCGCCGTCGTCCGTGACCTCCAGGATCTCGGTGCAGAGGTTCGAGGAGTGCACGACGGTGCCGGGCTCGGCGGTCTGGTTCGCCGTACGGTTCGACGCGTCCTTGAAGGTCATCCAGCCGTTCCCGGTCTGGGCGAGGGTGCGCATCATGCGGCCGTACAGCTCACGCGCCGGGATGGTCCGGCGGGCCTTGCCCGCCGCCTCGGCGGCGCGGTACGCCGCGTCGAAGTCGTCGCCCCACAGGTCGACCAGCTCGGGCACGTCGGAGGGCGAGAACAGCGACCAGTCGCCGTCCGCGTCGACCCGGCGCATGAACTCGTCGGGGATCCAGTGCGCGAGGTTCAGATTGTGCGTACGGCGGGCCTCCTCGCCGGTGTTGTCGCGCAGCTCCAGGAACTCCTCGATGTCCGCGTGCCACGTCTCCAGATAGACGCAGGCCGCGCCCTTGCGCCGGCCGCCCTGGTTGACGGCGGCGACGGAGGAGTCGAGCGTCCGCAGGAACGGCACGATGCCGTTGGAGTGTCCGTTCGTGCCGCGGATCAGCGAACCGCGGGCGCGGATACGGGAGTACGAGAGGCCGATGCCGCCCGCGTGCTTCGAGAGGCGGGCCACCTCGTGGTAGCGGCCGTAGATGGAGTCCAGCTCGTCCAGCGGGGAGTCCAGCAGGTAGCAGGACGACATCTGGGGGTGGCGGGTGCCGGAGTTGAAGAGGGTGGGCGAGGAGGGCAGGTAGTCGAGCCGGCTCATCAGGCCGTACAGCGCTGAGACTTCGTCCACGGCGGCCGGGGAGTCGTCCTTGGCCAGGCCGGACGCGACGCGCAGCATGAAGTACTGCGGCGTCTCGATGACATCGCGGGTGATCGGGTGCCGGAGCAGATAGCGGCTGAAGAGGGTGCGCAGGCCGAAGTAGCCGAAGCGGTCGTCGGCGGCGGGGTCGATCAGCGCGTCGAGGCGGGCGGCGTGGCGGGTGACGAACGCGGCCGTACGGTCGGCGATCAGGCCCTCCGCGTGGCCCACGGCGACCGAGGAGGAGAACGAGACGGCGCCCTGGCCGGCGGCCTCGTCCGCGATGGTGCGGGTGAGGAGGCGGGCGGCGAGACGGGAGTAGGCGGGGTCCTCGGAGATGAGCCCGGCGGCGGCCTCGGTGGCGAGTTCACGCAACTCGGCCTCGTCCGACGCGGCGTTGCGGCCGCGGAGCGCGGCGGCGGCGACCTTGCCGGGGTCGGTGTCGGCCAGATCGGCGGTGAGGTCCGTGAGGACCCGCAGCAGGCCCGTTCCGGGCCCGTCGGCCGACCTGTCGGCCGCGACGGCCGTACCCGGTCCCCGCTCGGAGATCGCTGAAGCCGGATCGGCTGGCGCGATGGTCACGTGGTGCTCTCCCTCGCTCGGCTCTGGGCCACGAGGGAGGGGCATGGCGGCGCACGCCCGCGTACGCAGGCCCGGAGGCGGGCAGCGCGCGGTGCGGCGTCCACCGGCCCAACCTCGGGGCCCGGACGTCTCGGCACCCGGATCGGTCGAGCCGGATGCGCCGTCGGCAGGTGCTCGGACTCGCGGGCGCGCAAAGCGCACCACAGCACACCGTTGCGGGACAGTTCCGGATTTCCACCGGATTCTCCTGCGGCGACAACAGACTTGAGCATACATGTGGGGCTCGTTGGGAGCGGCACCCCCCACATGTTGTGTCGCGGGTGTTCAGCCTTGCCCTGAATCAGCCCCGAAACGCCTTAGATCTCCAGGCTGTAGGTGAGCAGGGACAGCCCCGGGACGGGAGACCAGTCGCGCTCCGGGGTCCGTACGAAGCCCAGGCGCTCGTAGATCCGGTGCGCGCCCGTCATCGACTTCTGCGTGGACAGCCGCACCCGTACACACCCCTCGGTGGCCCGCGCGCGGTCCACACAGGCCCGTACCAGCGCCCCGCCGACACCCCGGCCCCGGGCGGCCGGTGCGACGGCCAGCATGCGGAACTCGGCCTCCCCGTCCCCGGCCAGATCGGCCCACGCGGACGGGCCGGAGACGTGGGCCACCCCACCGAGCAGGTGCCCGTCCCCGCCGACGGCTACGAGCACCTCGGCCCCCTCGGCACGCGCCGCGACGTCCCGCAGGGTCGCCAGATAGGGGTCCCCATCCCCGAAGTCCAGCAGTCCGTCGTCCAGATAGGCGCGCGCGGTTATCTCGCCGAGCGTGTCGTACTCGGCGGGCTCGGCCGCTCTGATGGTGAAGTCGGTCGCCGGCCGTGTCGTCTGATCCATACATGCAGTGTGCGACACGGGATGAGAAGTCCCGCACTCATGCGGAGGGCCCGTCGTATCCCCTTGTGGAGACGCGACGGGCCCACCGAGCGCTCAGCAGCAGCGGAACCCTTCCCTCGGGTCCGCCTCCCGTGCGTCCATCCGATCGCGTTCGAAAGCACGGCGGGTCTTGATCTCCGCCGACGGGTCGCAGGCGCGCGTGTGGGCCACGTAGTGGTCGTACGCCGACTCGCCCGTCAACTCCCTTACGTACCAGCGGATCCGGCCCACCGCGTGCCGTACCTTCGCCGCGGACGTCATGACGGGCCCGCCCCGGCCGACGCCCCCGCCCTCGACGCTTCCGCCGCCGCCAGCTCCGCCTTCTCCTCCTTCGTCGCGATCAGGCCCGCCGGTGCGACCAGTTCCGACTTCACGTACGGCGTCTCCGACAGCTTCACGCTCTCCGGGTGGCGGATCGCCTTGTAGCAGACCCGCGCCGCGTCGGCGATGACCACGAGGATCAGGATCGCGAAGACCGCCGAAAGGACGCCGTCCACCGTCGAGTTGGTGACGACCGTGTGCATGTCGTCCATCGTCTTCGCCGGCGGGATCACCTCGCCCTTGTCGATGCCCGCCTGGTAGACGTCGCGCTGGGTGAAGAAACCGACCCTCGGGTCGTCGGAGAAGATCTTCTGCCAGCTCGCGGTGAGCGTGACCGCCGCGTCCCAGGCGAGCGGAACTCCCGTCACCCAGGCCCATTTGAGCCGGCCGGACTTCACCAGCAGCGTGGTGCACACGGCGAGCGCCACCGCCGCCAGGAGCTGGTTCGCGATGCCGAACAGCGGGAAGAGCTGGTTGATGCCGCCCAGCGGGTCGTGCACGCCGACCCAGAGGAAGTAGCCCCACGCGCCGACGACCACGGCGCTGGCGAACCAGACGCCCGGCTTCCAACTGACCTGCCGCATCGGCTTGTACACGTTGCCGAGCATGTCCTGGAGCATGAAGCGCCCGACGCGTGTCCCCGCGTCCACCGTCGTGAGGATGAACAACGCCTCGAACATGATGGCGAAGTGGTACCAGAACGCCTTCATCCCCGTGCCGCCGATGACGGACGAGAAGATGTCCGACATGCCGAGCGCGAAGGTCGGCGCGCCGCCCGTACGGGACAGCAGGCTCGACTCCTCGACGTCCTTCGCCGCCTGGGCGAGCTGGTCCGGAGAGATGGTGAAGCCGAGGTTGGCGACGGCCTGGGAGGCGGACTCGACCGTGCCGCCGATGACTCCGGCGGGGGAGTTGACCGCGAAGTACAGCCCCGGGTCGATGATGCACGCCGTGATCATCGCCATGATCGCGACGAACGACTCGGTGAGCATCGCGCCGTACCCGATCATCCGGATCTGGGTCTCCTTCTGCACCATCTTCGGCGTGGTGCCCGAGGAGACCAGTGCGTGGAAACCGGACAGCGCGCCGCACGCGATGGTGATGAAGACGAACGGGAACATCGAACCGGCGAAGACCGGACCGTCACCCCGGCTCGCGAACTCCGTGACCGCGTCCATCTTCATCGTCGGCAGCGCGACGACGACACCGACCGCCAGCAGCGCGATCGTGCCGACCTTCATGAAGGTCGACAGATAGTCGCGCGGCGCCAGCAGCATCCAGACCGGCAGTACGGAGGCGAGGAAGCCGTACACGATCATCCAGATGACCAGCGTGCCGGCCTCCAGCGTGAACGTGTCGGCCAGCGAGGACTCGGCGACCCAGCCGCCGGCGACGATCGCGAACAGCAGCAGCGCCACGCCGATCAGCGAGACCTCGCTGACCTTGCCCGGCCGCAGCACCCGCAGGTACACGCCCATGAAGAGCGCGATCGGGATGGTCATCGCGATGGAGAAGACACCCCACGGCGAGTCCGCCAGCGCGTTGACGATGACCAGTGCCAGCACGGCCAGCAGGATGATCATGATCAGGAAGACCGCGATGAGCGCGGCGGCGCCGCCGAATGGGCCTATCTCGTCACGGGCGATCTGGCCCAGCGAACGGCCGTCGCGGCGCGTGGAGAAGAAGAGCGTGACCATGTCCTGGACCGCGCCCGCGAAGATGACGCCCACGACGATCCAGATGGTGCCCGGCAGATAGCCCATCTGGGCGGCCAGTACCGGCCCGACGAGCGGTCCCGCGCCCGCGACGGCCGCGAAGTGGTGCCCGAAGAGCACGCGCCGGTCGGTGGGGTGGAAGTCGACACCGTTGTCGAGGCGTTCGGCGGGCGTGGCCCGCGTCTTGTCGACCTTCAGTACCCGCCGCGCGATGAATCTGGAGTAGAAGCGGTACGCGATGGCGTACGAACCGAGTGCCGCCGCGAGCATCCAGGCGGCGGAGATCTCCTCACCGCGCGACAGCGCGAGGACGCCCCAGCCGACCGCGCCCACCAGGGCGACGAGCGCCCAGATCACCATCGACTTCGGCGTCGGACGCCCGGACGGTTCCTGTGACGGTTCCTGGGTGGAATTTGCTGGTGCCGGCTCTGGCATGGCGAGTCGTCCCCTCACTGGTCACCTGCTGAAACACGCAGGAAATCTAAGGGAACGTCTCGGCATGCGTCACCCCCCGTCCGCATATCGGTACGGCAACGGTGTGCGTGCCGTACTCCTGCGCCGGTTCCTCAACGGGCCGTCTGACGTGGGGCTTTGTCGTGCTCGGTGTGTTTCGTCCAGTCTCAGTCGGTGGGCCTGCGCAGCCGCGCCACGAACTTGTACCGGTCGCCCCGGTACACCGACCGCACCCACTCCACCGGCTCCCCGGCGGTGTCGATCGAGTGCCGCGAGAGCATCAGCATGGGCAGGCCCACATCCGTCCCCAGCAGCCCCGCCTCGCGCGGCGTCGCCAGCGACGTCTCGATCGTCTCCTCGGCCTCCGCCAGGTGCACGCCGTACACCTCGGCCAGCGCCGTGTAGAGGGAGGTGTACTTGACGAGCGAACGGCGCAGCGCGGGGAAGCGTTTGGCCGAAAGGTGTGTGGTCTCGATCGCCATCGGCTCGCCGCTCGCCAGCCGTAGCCGTTCGATGCGCAGCACGCGCCCGCCCGTGGTGATGTCGAGCAGCCCGGCGAGCGTGTCGTCGGCGGTGACGTAGCCGATGTCGAGGAGTTGCGAGGTCGGTTCCAGACCTTGCGCGCGCATGTCCTCGGTGTACGAGGTGAGCTGGAGCGCCTGCGAGACCTTGGGCTTGGCCACGAACGTGCCCTTGCCCTGGATGCGCTCCAGCCGGCCCTCGACGACCAGCTCCTGGAGCGCCTGGCGCACCGTGGTGCGCGAGGTGTCGAATTCGGCCGCCAGGGTGCGCTCCGGCGGTACGGGCGTGCCCGGCGGCAGCGTCTCCGTCATGTCGAGCAAGTGCCGCTTCAGCCGGTAGTACTTGGGCACGCGTGCGGTACGGGTCGCCGCCCCGTTCTCGGTCTCGGTGCCGCCCCCGTCCGTGGCCATGGCCTGCCTTCCCGACTCCTGCGCTGCTGCCGTCACCGGCTCCTCCGTCTGTTGCGGCTCACATGGTGGCACGGTCCGGTCGCGGGTCGTCTCCCCGATCCAGGTGTCGGTCCGATAACGGACACGACAGCCCTCTTATACACCCTTGACACCCCTAAAGGTCTAGGCCAAGCTCCCCGTACTGGTCTAAACCATTAAAGACCAGGTCCCAGCCCCGGTGGTACTCGTCGTAAGTCAGCGCGGTGGGGAGGGGGTTGCAGGAATCCCTGAGGAGGGTGGCGTGAAGCGCAAGCTCATCGCGGCGATCGGCGTCGCGGGCATGATGTTCTCGGTCGCGGCGTGCGGATCCGACGACAGCAATTCGGCGAAGGACCCGAAGGACCGTAAGGACACAGTCACCGTCTGGCTGATGGTGGACGCGCAGAGCACCTGGCCGGAACTGGTCAAGGACGTCAACGCGCAGTTCAAGGAGAAGTACCCGAACGTCAAGGTCAATGTCCAGTACCAGCAGTGGGCGGACAAGGCCAAGAAGCTCGACACCGCCCTCGGTGGCGACAAGTTCCCGGACGTGGTCGAGCTCGGCAACACCGAGACGATGCAGTACATCCTCAACGGCGCGGTCGCCGAGATCGATCCCAAGAAGTACGACAACTCGGACACCTGGATCCAGGGGCTGAAGGACACCTGCACCTTCGAGGGCAAGCAGTACTGCGTGCCGTACTACGCCGGTGCGCGTGTGGCGATCTACAACACGGACATGCTCAAGAAGGGCGCCGGCCTCGACACGCTGCCGGAGACCGAGGACGAGATGCTCGCGGCCATGGACAAGGTCGCGAAGGAGAACGGCAAGAAGGACAAGCGTTCCTCCAGCCTCTACCTGCCGGGCCGTTACTGGTACGCCGCCATGTCCTACGTCGCCGCGTACGACGGCAAGATCGCCGAGTACGACGAGGGCGCGAAGGAGTGGAAGGCCTCGCTCTCCTCGCCCGAGTCGCAGAAGGGCATCCAGCACTTCATCGACCTGGTCAAGAAGTACAACAAGGCCGACCTGACCAAGGACGAGCAGGACCACGCCAATGTGATGGCCAACGAGAAGGCGGCCCTCATCTACGGCAACGGCTGGGAGTCGGGCTCCGTCATCGACGGCAAGAACAACGGCAACCCGAAGCTTGAGGGCAAGATCCTCACCGCCGGAATGCCCGGCCCGAACGGCAAGGCGCTGCCCTCCTTCATCGGCGGCTCCGACCTGGCCATCACCAGCAAGTCCAAGGTCCAGGACCTGGCCGGGGACTGGGTCTCGATGTTCACCAGCGAGAAGTCCATGGAAGTCCTCGCGGGCAAGAACATCCTCCCGAACAACGAGAAGCAGCTGGAGCCGCTGAAGGCGAAGCCGGAGACGGCCGCGATCGCCAACGCGGTGCCCGACGCGTGGTTCACCCCGATCGCGCCCGGCTGGACCTCCATCGAGAAGGAGGAGGTCCTGCAGAACATGCTCCTGTCGATCCTCAAGGGTGACTCGGTGGCCGACGCGACGAAGGCGGCCGACTCGAAGATCAACGAACTGATCAACGAAGAGTCCTGACCCCAGGGTCCTGAGCGCCAGGGCCTCCGGCGCCCCCGCCCCCGGAGGCCCGTCGGCTCAACGGCGGGCGGGCGGGGGTCCGGTCACCACCGGACCCCCGCTCCCCGCCCTTTCGGGCGTGGATTCGGTGCAGAGAATGAAACGGAAGGTCAGTCACGTGACTGCTGCCGACACGCAGGAGGCCGCCGGACCACCGGCGCCCCCGGTACCGCGTGACCCGAAAGGGACAGACGGCCGGCCCGGCCCGGAGAAGGAGACGGTCAAGGTCACCGGGAAGAGACGCCGTAAGAAGGGCGAACTCCTCCCGTTCCTGCTGATCCTCCCGGCGATCGTCGCCATCGCCGCCGTCTACGCGTTCCCCCTCGCCAAGACCGTGATCATGTCCTTCCAGGACATGGGCCGGCGCGAGCTGTGGACGGGGGAGTCGCCGCCCTGGGTCGGCTTCGAGCAGTTCACCAACATCCTCGGTGACGAGGAATTCTGGTCCGTCACCGGCCGCACCGTGCTGTTCATGATCGTCTGTGTCGGACTCACCATGGCCATCGGCCTGCTGGTCGCCATGATGATGACCCGGCTGTCCACCTGGGTGCGCCTGACACTGACCGCGGCGCTGATCGCCGCCTGGTCGATGCCCCTGATGGTCGCCGCCTCGATCTTCCGCTGGCTGTCGGACTCCGACTACGGCCTGCTGAACACCCTGATAGCCAAGGTCGCCGGCGAGGACTTCCTCGGCCACAACTGGTTCCTCGACCCCTGGCAGGGCTTCGCGATCATCACCCTGCTGGTCGTCTGGGGCGCCGTCCCCTTCGTCGTGATCACGCTGTACGCGGCCCTCACCCAGGTCCCCCGGGAACTGGAGGAGGCGGCGGCCCTCGACGGCGCCAACGTCAGCGGCGTGTTCCGCTACGTGACCTGGCCCGTCATCCGCCCGGTCTTCGTCATGGTCACCACGCTCTCGGTGATCTGGGACTTCAACGTATTCGGCCAGATCTGGCTGTTGCGCGGCAACAAGCCCGAACCGGAGTACGAGACCCTCGGCCTCTACTCCTTCTCCAAGGCCTTCGAGTCCACCTCCTTCAGCCAGGGCACCGCGATCGCCCTGATCACCGTCCTGCTGCTCTCCGGCGTGGCCGTGTTCTACCTGCGTCAGCTGATGAAGACAGGAGAGGTCGAATGAGCACCTCAACCTCCACCGCGCCCGCGCCCGTTCCGGCCACGCCCCCGGCGGCCGTCGAGCAGAAGCTGCGCCCGGACCGCAAGAGGAGCCGCGGCCTCTACGACGTACTCGGTCTCCTCTTCGCCGTCGTCATGGCATTCCCGGTGTACTGGCTGGTCATCAGCTCGCTGCGGCCCAACCACGAGATCCGCTCCTACGACCAGACGCTGTGGCCGTCGTCGCTCACCTTCGACAACTTCGCCCGCGCGGTCGACCAGCCGAACTTCGCCACCGCCGTCCAGTCCAGCCTGATCGTCTCGGTCACCGCGGTCGTCGGCGGCATGATCATCGCGACGCTGGCGGCGCTCGCCATCGGCCGGTTCAGATTCTTCGGCCGTCGCGCGCTGCTGATGGTGCTGATCCTCGTACAGATGCTGCCGCCGACGGCGATGCTCATCCCGATCTACGCGCAGCTCAACGCGATCGGGGGCCTGGACGAGTACTGGGGCCTGATCATCGTCTACCTGGTCTCCACGCTGCCGTTCGCGATCATCATGATCCGCGGCTTCGTCGTGAACATCCCGGTGGAGCTGGAGGAGTCGGCCATGGTCGACGGCTGTACGCGGATGGGCGCTTTCCGGCGGGTGATCTTCCCCCTGCTGGCCCCGGGCCTCGCGGCGGCGTCGATCTTCGCGCTGGTCAACGCGTGGAACGAGTACCTCTTCGCGTACATCCTGATCAACGACAACTCCAAGTACACGCTCAACGTGTGGCTGATGACCTTCACCACCGAGCGCGGCACCGACTACGGGGCGCTGATGGCGTCCTCGACCCTGATCGCGCTGCCGGTGGTGGTGTTCTTCATGATCATTCAGAAGAAGATGGCGACCGGTCTGACATCCGGCGCAGTAAAGGGATAGCGCCGTATGACCACTCTCACCCACCGCTCGGACACCCTGACCAGGGACGCCCTCGCCGTCCTCCAGCCCGGCTTCCACGGCACCACGGCGCCGGACTGGCTGCTGCGGCGCATCGGCGAAGGACTCACCTCCGTCGGCCTCTTCGGCCGCAACATCACCTCGCCGGCCCAACTGGCCGCGCTCACCGCGCAGCTCAGGGCCGAGCGGGACGACATCCTCGTCGCCATCGACGAGGAGGGCGGGGACGTCACCCGTCTCGAAGTACGGAACGGGTCGTCCTTCCCCGGCAACTACGCGCTCGGCTCCGTCGACGACGTGGACCTCACCCGGGCGGTCGCGCGCGAGCTGGGCAGCCGGCTCGCCGCGTGCGGCGTCAACCTCAACTGGGCGCCGTCCGCCGACGTCAACTCCGACGTCAACAACCCCGTCATCGGTGTCCGCTCCTTCGGCGCCGATCCGGCGCTCGTGTCCCGGCACACGGCCGCCTATGTGGAAGGGCTCCAGTCCGCCGGGGTGGCCGCCTGCACCAAGCACTTCCCCGGACACGGCGACACGGCCGTCGACTCGCACCACGCGCTGCCGCGCATCGACGTGGATTTCGACACGCTGCACGCCCGTGAACTGGCGCCCTTCCGCTCCGCGATCACCGCGGGTTCCAAATCGGTGATGAGCGCGCACATCCTGCTTTCCGCGCTCGACCCCGACCGCCCCGCGACGCTCAGCCCGCAGATCCTCACCGGTCTGCTCCGTGAGGAGCTGGGCTTCGACGGTCTGATCGTCACCGACGGCATCGAGATGCGGGCCATCGCGTCGACGTACGGCATCGAGCGCGGCTCCGTCCTCGCGATCGCCGCGGGCGTCGACGCGATCTGTGTCGGCGGCGGCCTGGCCGACGAGGAGACCGTCCTGCGACTGCGCGACGCATTGGTCGACGCGGTACGGGAAGGCGAACTGCCCGAGGAGCGGCTGGCCGACGCGGCGGCGCGAGTACGCGCCCTCGCCGACTGGACGCGCCGGGTGAGGGGGGCTTCGGGGCCGGGCGCGGCCGTACAGGAGGGGACCGCGCCCGGCGTCGCCGGCTCCGCCGCGCGCGCCGGAGCCGGCACCGCCGACGGAACCGGCATCGGGCTGATCGCCGCGCGCCGCGCCCTGCGGGTGACCGGCACGGTCGAACCTCTTCAGGAGGCGCCGTACGTCGCGTCCTTCGCCCCTGTCGCGAACATCGCCGTCGGCGACGAGACCCCTTGGGGCGTCGCCGCCGAACTCGCGGCGCTGCTGCCGGGCACGGAGACGGGCACCTACGGCAGCGGGAACGACGCCGCCCAGGTGCTGGCCGCCGCCGGGGAGCGCAGGATCGTCGCCGTCGTACGCGACGCGCACCGGCACTCCTGGATGGCGGCCGTCCTGGACGCCATCCTCGCCGCCCGTCCGGACACCGCCGTCGTGGAGATGGGTGTCAACCACGCCGAGCCCACGGGAAGCCCGCACATCGCCACGTACGGCGCCGCGCGCGTCTGCGGCCGGGCGGCGGCGGAAGCCCTCACGGGCCGGGGCGCCTGAACGGGGCGCCGGTACGCGAACGCCGGAGGGGCCGCGGGTGCGGCCCCTCCGGCGTTTCGCCCGTCCGGTGTCCCCGGTGAATCCGTCAGATGCCCTGCCAGTCCGGCTTCGCGGCGTACGTGGCGCGGAAGTACTCCGCGAGCTTCAGCTTGGACGCGGCGGCCTCGTCGACCACCACGGTGGCGTGCGGGTGAAGTTGCAGCGCGGAGGCGGGTACGACGGCGGCCACCGGCCCCTCCACGGTCTGCGCCACGGCCTCGGCCTTGCCCTCGCCCGTGGCCAGCAGCACCAGGTGCCGGGCCTCCAGGATCGTGCCGATGCCCTGGGTGATGACGTGGTGCGGCACCTCGTCCGGGCTGTCGAAGAACCGGGCGTTGTCCTCCCGGGTCTGGCGCGTCAGCGTCTTGATGCGGGTGCGCGAGGCCAGTGACGAGCACGGCTCGTTGAAGCCGATGTGCCCGTCGGTCCCGATGCCGAGCAGCTGGAGGTCCACCCCGCCGGCCTCGGCGAGGGCCAGGTCGTACGCCTCGCACGCCGCCTGTACGTCCTCGGCGGAGCCGTCCGGCCCCATGAACGCGTCCTCGGTGAGCCCGAGCGGCTCGACGACCTCGCGCAGGACCACCGAGCGGTACGACTCCGGGTGCCCGGCCGGCAGCCCGACGTACTCGTCCAGCTGCGCGATACGGGCGCCCGAGGCGTCCACCGCGCCGGCCCGTACCTTGGCGGTCAGCGCCTGGTAGATGGGCAGCGGGGTCGATCCCGTGGCCACCCCGAGCAGGGCGTCGTGCTTACGGCGCAGCAGGTCCGCGATGGTCTCCGCTATGAGCTCGCCGCCCGCCTTGGCGTCCTGGACGATGACAACTTCCACGCTGGGCCTGCCGATCTGGTAAGAGTCCTCTGAGTCTCGTGGTATAGACCAATCTAGCAGAGCGCCAGGCGGCGGCGCGGCCCCTTCCGCCGGCGGGGGAACGCGTTCCGGTGGTCGACTTGTGCGGGCCCCGTGGGCGTCGTCCCCCGGTCATCTTCGGCGATGGGGAGGCGCCCGGCACGTCCGCGACGACTCCTTCGGAAAGGCCGCGGCCCATGCGCGCCGGCCCCGGAAACACCCACGGGCCGCGGCGCCAGGACGGGACCCTCAGCCCGTCCGGCACCGCAGCCCGGAGTTGCTACGGCCACGAGGGCCGTGAAAGAGGTATCGACGCAGTCAGGGCAGAGAGCGCCGGTTACCTCGTTCCGCCCTCCTGTGCGGGGAGGGCGGAAGC
The DNA here is from genome assembly GCF_040560175.1 of Streptomyces panacea. Classification (NCBI taxonomy): domain Bacteria; kingdom Bacillati; phylum Actinomycetota; class Actinomycetes; order Kitasatosporales; family Streptomycetaceae; genus Streptomyces; species Streptomyces panacea. Next base: position 3,990 of record NZ_JARJHW010000030.1, on the reverse strand, counting down.
TTTACCCAAGTATTGTGGACTAGACCATTCGCATCTGTCCATCGATCGGGCAGGGCTTTTTCCGGCCCCTCCCACCACCACGTCGCGCGGACCGCCCCGGTTCACCCCACGGGTACGCTCGCCTCTGTGCCCTCCATGAACGACCTCGTGCGCCAGCACACCGCCCTGACCGAGTCCGACCTCGAATGGCTCCATCTGCTGGTCTCGGAGTGGCAGCTGCTCTCCGACCTGTCCTTCGCGGACCTCGTCCTGTGGGTCCCGACCCGCGACGGCGCCCGCTATGTCTCCGTGGCCCAGATGCGGCCCAACACCGGCCCCACGTCCTACCAGGACGACATGGTCGGCCACCTCGTCCCCCGGGGCCGCAGGCCCCTCCTGGACGCCGCGCTGGACGAGGGCCGGATCGTGCGCGAGGGCGACCCGGAGTGGCGGGAGGAGGTCCCGGTGCGGGTGGAGTCGATCCCCGTACGCCGCGAGGGCCGCGTCCTCGGCGTCATCGCCCGCAACACCAACCTCCTCACCGTCCGCACCCCCAGCCGGCTGGAGCTCACCTACCTCCAGTCCGCCTCCGACCTCGCCCAGATGATCGCTGCCGGATCGTTTCCCTTCCCCGGCCAGCAGGTCGACATGGACGCGTCACCACGCGTCGGCGACGGTCTGATCAGGCTCGACGTCGACGGCGTCGTCCAGTACGCGAGCCCCAACGCGCTCTCCGCGTATCACCGGCTGGGACTCGCGTCCGACCTGGTGGGACACCACCTCGGCCAGACGACCGACGAACTCGCCCCGGCGCGCGGCCCCGTGGACGAGGCCCTGGTCAAACTGGCCAGCGGATACGCCCCGCGCGAGACCGAGGTGGAGAGCGCCGGCGGTGTCATCCAGCTGCGCGCCATCCCGCTCAAGCCGAAGGGCACCCGGATCGGTTCGCTGATCCTGCTCCGTGACGTCACCGAACTGCGGCGCCGTGAGCGCGAGTTGATAACGAAGGACGCCACGATCCGGGAGATCCACCACCGGGTGAAGAACAATCTCCAGACGGTCGCCGCGCTGCTCAGGCTCCAGGCGCGCCGGATGGACTCGGAACAGGGCCGTGAGGCCCTCAACGAGGCCGTGCGGAGGGTCGGTTCCATCGCCATCGTCCATGAGACGCTTTCTCAGAATCTGGACGAACGGGTCGAGTTCGACGAGATCGCCGACCGGGTGCTCGCGATGGTGTCGGAGATCTCACCCGGCAAGACGGTGCGCCGGACGGGCCGGTTCGGGATTCTGGACGCGGAAGTGGCCACGCCGCTCTCCATGGTCCTCACCGAGATCCTGCAGAACGCGCTGGAGCACGCCTTCGAGACGGGGGAGCGCGGCACGGTCGAGGTGCACGCCGTCCGCAGCGGCGGGAACGGGCCCAGGCGCCCCGGCGACGTGGGCCGTTCGGACGCCCGGCTGCTCATCACCGTCCAGGACGACGGCCGTGGACTGCCCGAGGGATTCGACCCCAGGCGGGCCGGCAACCTGGGTCTGCAGATCGTACGGACGCTGGTGGAAGGGGAGTTGGGCGGCGGGTTCGACATGCTTCCCGGCCAGGAGCGGGGGACGAGGGTGATCCTCGACATCCCGGTGGAGCCGCACAAGTAGTCGAACGGCGGTTGTCACAGCGACGAGCCCCGGACCGTGATGACGGTCCGGGGCTCGGCCTCAAGCTCTGTGACGTTGCGCATCGGGGGGTACTGCGCGCTGCGGTTCGGGGGCGGGGTTATGCGTACACGCTGTACGCGCCGCCGTGCTCAAGGTGGGTGCGGTGTCTCAGGCGGTCGCGTTACGCGCCCGGTTGCGAGCGGCACGGCGCTTCATCGCGCGGCGCTCGTCCTCGCTGAGGCCACCCCAGACACCCGAGTCCTGACCGGACTCGAGCGCCCACTGCAGACACTGCTCCATGACGGGGCAGCGACGGCAGACGGCCTTGGCTTCCTCGATCTGCAGCAGCGCAGGACCGGTGTTGCCGATGGGGAAGAAGAGCTCGGGGTCTTCCTCGCGGCAAACGGCGTTGTGACGCCAGTCCATGGCTGCTACCTCTCTTGGTGTTACGTGCTGATTGCTTGTGAATGTGAACGCTTTCACGAATCCCCGGACAAGGGAAGGGCCGACGCCCAGACGAACTGGGGTGGTCCTGGCTTGAGGAGGGGGTTCTGGTGCTCAGTGGAGGCCGGTGTTGCGGGCCGTCCCGAGCGCCATGTAGAGATTCGCAAACCTCGGCGGCGGATACAACCCCTTCAGGAAAGTTTTTTTTGATTCCTCGGTGTCGACTCGGTCACAGCCGTACTTCCATGGGGTGGATGCCAGCCTAAACGTTCGAGTGAAAGGACTTTCCCCACTTCCACTCACACAATCACACGCAGTGCACGGCGTACGCCTGTGAACGTCACGCTCGTTCGCAGTCCCAGGTGGTCGCCATCCATCTGGAAGGGCAGTGGGACCTTCGATTGCAAGGTGAAGTCCGTCAGGTCATGAAGGGAAACCGCGTGCCTGCCGTGGGGCCCCCGATCGGGGGTCGAATTGAGCAGCTGCGTCGCATAACGCGCCACCGCCGGAGTCGACAACTTGCTCAGTCCGAGCACATCCAGAGCGGTGTCGAACGACGCGCCCGGAGACGCGTACAGCGGACGATTGCCCAGGTAGGAGTAGGGGGCGGTGTTGCAGACTATCGACAGCACGAGGTCCGTGACCGGCTTCTCGCCCGGCCGGTCGAGGGTGATCATGCCGCGCCTGCGATGAGGTTCGTCCAGGAACTGCCGTACCACCTGGCGCACATAGAGCGCGTGCGTCGAACGCTTACCGCGCTCCCGCTGTTGTTCGACCCGGCCGACCACTCCCGCGTCGAATCCCAATCCCGCGCAGAAAGTGAACCAGCGCGAAGGAACTGATTCATCGTCGGTTCCCGGGGTCCCGGCCGCCAGTCCCAGACCGACAGTGCGTTCGCTCCGGTTACTCAGCGCGTCCAGAATGGCGCCGGTCGCCTCCACGGCGTCATTCGGCAGCCCCAGCGCACGGGCGAAGACATTCGTCGAACCGCCCGGCACGACGGCCAGTCTCGGCAGCCGGTCGGGGTCCGGACCTTTGTGCAGAAGGCCGTTGACGACCTCGTTGACCGTGCCGTCGCCGCCGAGGGCGACGACCAGCTCTATGTCGTCGGAGTCCGCCGCGCGCCGCCCCAGATCGCGGGCGTGCCCCCGGTACTCGGTCGTCACCGCCTCCAGCTTCATCTCGCTGGCGAGCGCGTGGATGAGTACGTCGCGTGTGCGGGCACTGGTGGTGGTTGCTGCCGGATTGACCACAAGGAGTGCGCGCATACGGACGAGATTACCGGCCATGGGCACCCGCCCCGTCCCCGGGCGGTCCGCGCGCCGTCCGGGGCCCCGCCGGTCACCGGGAGCCGGCGGCTACCCTGCTGGGGTGAGCAGAGTCGACCAGAACACCCCCGACCCGAGCCCGCGTCCCGGCCGGCTGACCGCGGCGGCCGCCTGCGCGGGGCTCGAAGCCCTCGCGCTCGTCGCCGGCGGCGGATACCTGCTCGTCATGGGTCTGCTCGGGCGGCCCGACGACCCGCAGCAGTCCGTGATGGGCGGTCTCACCCTCGTCGCCCTCGGCGTCATCCCGCTGCTCGCGGCCCGTGGGCTGCTGCTGCGGCGCGGCTGGAGCCGGGGCCCCGCACTCGCCACCCAGTTCATGGCGCTGCCGGTCGCCTGGACGCTGCTGAACTCCAGCGGCGCGCTGATTCCGGCCGGGATCGCGCTCGCGGTGGTCGCCGTGACGGCGCTGGTCCTGCTGATCAACCCGACGACCACCGAAGCGCTCGGCATCGGAGGCCCGGACCGGGCCTAGGGCCCGTCTTCGAAGTAGCGCCGTCCGCCCGCAGGGCGGGGCCCGCGGCGGCTGGTGCGGTGCCTCGCAAGACCGAGGATCGGCCTCGTACCGGGCGTACTCGGCCGACTCCGACAA
>NZ_JARJHW010000003.1:0-123096 GCF_040560175.1 Streptomyces panacea | reverse complement strand
GGATTCAGCAGGCGTCGCGCAGCAACTCCGCGACGTCGTGGTCCAGATCGAGATACAGATGCTCGCGGCCGACGGGCACGACCCCCAGCGAGCGGTCGAGGAAGCGCCGTACCTCCGAGGTGCGGACATGGACCATCGCGACGCCCTCGGGAGCGTGGAACTCCAGCACCGTGCGGTCGTAACCGAACGGCCGTACCCGTACGTCACCGAGCCCGGCCGGTTCGTCCATCCCGATGGTCAGCAGCTCGCGCGAGAACGCCCAGGCCACCTCCGTGCCCTCCAGCGTCGCCGTGGCCGGGAACGCCATCTGGACGGCGAACGGATCCTCGCCGTCGTACCGCAGGGTCGCGGGAACGGTCTCCAGCTGTGGCGCCGAAGCGACCAGCCGGGCTTGCAGGGCCTGCTCGATGACGTTGGACAAGGCCAGCTCCCCTTCGCGCGGCTCGGGCGGATGAGCGTCCTCCGCCACAGGGAAGGACGACGCAGCACGCTGAAGAGTGCGCGCTTGACCCCGTGAGCTACGTCACCGTTTTCCCTACTCGCGGGTCGGGTACCCGACGGGGTGCTCCGTCGCCCGGACTCACCGTTGCTTCACCGGGGCGGCTGTTCGCGGTACCGCGCGAGTCCGGGCGCGGTGCGGGCCACGACGAACTCCGTGATCCGGTACGCGCACACCCCGCGGACCACGAAGGGGTCCGCCGAGGCAAGCGCCTCCACCGCCGCGCGATCGTCCCCGACCGCCAGGATCACACCCCCGTCGCGCGGCTTCTTACGGCCCGACGCGATGAAGGTCCCCGCCGCGAAGTGCGCGTCCACCCAGGCGAGATGATCCGCCGAGAGCGCGTCGACACGGTCGAGCGGGGCGGTGTAGGTCAGCTCCAGTACGAACATGACCGCCAGGTTAGCGGCGGGGTGACGGTACGCGGACGGGGGCGGGCAGCCCATAGGCTGGCGCACCATGACGACGATCAGGACACCCGCCGACGAGGCCGAAGCCAGGGCGGTCCAGGACGAGTTGCGCGGACGCGTCGTGCTCGACGAAGTGGGGCCGGCGGTCGGGACCGGGCTGGTGACCGGCGTCGACGTCGCGTACGACGACGAGCGGGACATCGTCGTCGCCGCGGCCGTCGTCCTCGACGCGGCCACGCTCGCCGTCGTGGACGAGGCGACCGCCGTCGGCCGGGTCGCCTTTCCGTATGTGCCGGGGCTCCTCGCCTTCCGTGAGATCCCGACCGTCCTCGCCGCCCTCGACGCCCTGACGTCGGATCCCGGCCTGGTCGTCTGCGACGGCTACGGCCGCGCCCACCCGCGCCGGTTCGGACTCGCCAGCCATCTAGGGGTGCTGACCGGGCTGCCGGTCATCGGCGTCGCCAAGAACCCGTTCACCTTCTCGTACGAGCAGCCCGGCCCCCGGCGTGGCGACTTCTCGCCACTGGTGGCCGACGACGGCGAGGAGGTGGGCCGGGCACTGCGTACACAGGACGGTGTGAAGCCCGTGTTCGTCTCGGTCGGGCACCGGACCGGCCTCGACGCCGCCTGCGCGCACACCCTGCGGCTGGCCCCGGACTTCCGTATCCCGGAGACGACCCGCCGGGCCGACACGCTCTGCCGGCGTGCGCTGCGCGAGGCCGTGGAGGCCGCCGGCTCCACGGGGACCACAGAGACCGGAGGGACTGCGGAGACCCCGGAGACCACACGCGGAAATTGATCCGGTGCGGAGCGATGAGTTTCGCCCGGCGCCCCGGTCTGCCCCTCCGACAAGCGGACAGCGGATGCGAGGGGCCACGGCATGAGCGGCACAGCGGGTACAGCCCGGACCGATCTCCAGTACGTGACGTCGAAGGACGGCACGCCGATCGCCTACCGCGCGAGCGGCACGGGCCCCGTCCTGATCATGGTGTCCGGCGCACTCGGCACCGGCACCGGCCCGTCGGACTCCGTCATCGGCGCGCCGCTCGCCACCGCGCACACGGTGATCAACTTCGACAGGCGCGGACGCGGCCACAGCGGTGACACCGAGCCCTACGCGGTGGCGCGCGAGGTCGAGGACATGGAAGCGCTCATCGACGCCCACGGCGGGCAGGCCGCCGTCTTCGGCTTCTCGTCTGGCGCTGCGCTCGCGCTGGCTGCGGCCGACGGGCTTGGCGCCAAGGTCACCGAAGTCGCTCTGTACGAACCGCCGTTCATCATCGACGACAGCCGCCCGCCGCTGCCCGCCGACTATGTCGAGCGGATCAGGGCTTTCGTGGCGGCGGGCCACAGGGACCGGGCCGTGGCGCTGTTCCTGACCGACGCGGTCGGCATACCCGCCGAGTACGTGGACGCCATGAGGAACCAGCCCGAGGCCCCGGCCGCGGCGGGTGAGATCCAGCCGCCGTCCTGGGCGGACATGGAGAAGATCGCCCACACCCTCGCGTACGACGGCCTCGTCGTGGGCGACACGATGTCCGGCAAACCGCTCCCCGCCGGTCTCTGGAGCGGCGTGAGCGCGCCGGCGCTGGTGGTCTGCGGCGGCGAGAGCGACCCGTTCATGCGGGCGGGCGCCAAGTCGGCCGCCGGGCTGCTGCCCCACGCCGAGTACCGCGAACTCCCCGGCCAGAGCCACCAGTTCGACCCGGCGGCGCTGGCGCCTCCGCTGCGCGAGTTCCTCGCGGACCGACAGACCCGGTGAGCTGACCCGCCGTCGGTCCCCAGCCCGGCGGCGGGTCCGGTACGAGCGCGGCGGCCCGTGCTGGGGGCGGGCCGCCGCGCTCTCGTCTCCTCGCCTCATGCCCCCGGGGGCGGCCCGGTCTCAGCGGGCGTGCGCGACCCGGAACGTCATCCCGGCCGATCGCAACCGCCCCAGCAGCGCGTCACCCATCGCGGCGACGGTGGTGACCTGGCCCGCCGTGTCGGGAAGCGTGTCGAAGGCCAGGCTCAGCACCGCCTCGGCCAGTATCTTCGCCGACTCGTCATAACCCGGATCACCGCCCGCGACCTCGGTGAACACCCTGCGCCCACCCCCCTCGCCCACGAACCGCACCGTGAACCAACTGGTGCTCCTGCGGGCCTCGCTGGGCCCGGAACCCGGCTCGAACCGGTTCATCAGCGCCCGCCGGACCGCCGGAACCTGCGCCAGCGCGGCGCCCGTCCCCGCCGCCACCGTGCCGCCCAGGGCGACCGGCAGCGACTTGACGCCGGCGAAGTGCCGGTAGCGGAAGTCGGGGCCGTACCGGGGCAGCGCCGCCGCCGAGCGCGCCACCACCTGCGCGTCGAGCGTGGGCAGCGGCAGCGCCCAGACACCGGTCTCCTTGCTGAAGTGCGGCGTGCCCGGCGACGCGACGGCCCGCCGCCCGACCAGCCGGGGCTCGTGCAGCCGCCGCTGCTTCGCGGCCTCCATGGTCTGCCGGCCACGGCTCAGCGCGTTCAGGGCCGTGGCGAGGGTCCCGCCGGAGAAGAACGCGTTGGTGCGCACGAACCCGTCGATGCGCAGCGGCACGTCCACGGGCAGCTGCCGCACCGTGAAGTACGCGCCCAGGTCGTGCGGTACGGAGTCGAACCCGCAGGCGTGCACCAGCCGCGCCCCGGTCTGCCGCGCCCGGTCCTCGTACGCCAGATACATCCGGTCGACGAACTCCTGCTCGCCGCAGAGATCCGCGTAGTCGGTCCCCGCCTCGGCGCAGGCGGCGACCAGGGCCTCCCCGTGCCAGAGGTACGGGCCGACGGTCGTGGCGAGCACCCGGGTGGACTCGGCGAGCGCGCGCAGCGACGCCGGGTCGGTGGAGTCGGCCACCAGCAGCGGAAGGTCCCCGCAGTGCGGGGAGAGCTTGGCCAGCCGGGTCCGCAGCGTCTCCAGCCTGGCCCGGTCGCGACCGGCTATCGCCCAGCGGCAGCCCTCCGGCGCGCTCAGGGCGAGATATTCGGCCGTGAGCGTCCCGACGAAGCCGGTCGCCCCGAAGAGCACCACGTCGTACGGGCGTTCCGCCCCGTTCTGCCTGTTCATCGAGTCTCCGCCGTTCGAGCCGCGCCGCTGTCGCTGCCGGTGTTCGGTGCCGTTGTCGGGGGCCGAGGCTAGCGCCTGAGTGGGCGGATCGGGGGAGTGGGTGACCAGCATCGGACGCCACGGGCGGAAGTCTGCGACCATCGGGTAGGAACAAGCGCTTGCTTGCCCGGCGGCCCGGCAGGGCTTGTGCGCGCTGGTGGGCGTTCCTAGCATCATTGCTGTTACATCGTTGGTGTCACACTGCTGGGGGCTCACCATGACAGCGACCGCGAACGGCCGGAGCGGCCACGGCCGGAGCGCCGATGACCAGGGCGCGGACGGCCCGAGCGGCGGCGGGGCCGCGAACGGCCCGCTCGCCGGGGTCCGGGTGGTCGAGCTGGCCGGTATCGGGCCCGGCCCGTTCGCCGCCATGCAACTGGCCGACCTCGGCGCCGACGTCGTACGCGTCGACCGGCCGGGCGGCGCCGGGCTCGGGATCGACCCGGCGTACGACCTCATGAACCGCAACAAGCGCTCCGTACTCATCGACCTCAAGGCCGACGACGGCCCCGCCCGGGTCCTCGACCTGGTCGAGCGCGCCGACGTCCTCATCGAGGGCTACCGCCCCGGCGTCGCCGAACGCCTCGGCATCGGCCCCGCGGACTGCCTCGCGCGCAATCCCCGGCTGGTGTACGGCCGGATGACCGGCTGGGGCCAGGACGGCCCGCTCGCCCAGCGCGCCGGGCACGACATCGACTACATCGCCGTCGCGGGCACCCTCTCCATGTTCGGCGAGGCCGACCGGCCGCCCACCGTCCCCGCCAACCTCGTCGGCGACTACGCGGGCGGCTCGCTCTACCTGGTCATCGGCGTCCTCGCCGCCCTCCAGCACGCCCGCACACCCGGCGGTACGGGCCAGGTCGTAGACGCGGCGATCGTCGACGGCGCCGCCCATCTGACCACGATGATCCACGCCATGACGGCGGCCGGCGGCTGGCAGGACCGGCGCGGGGCGAACCTGCTTGACGGCGGAGCGCCCTTCTACGGCAACTACGAGACGGCCGACGGTGAGTACATGGCCGTCGGCGCGCTGGAGCAGCGGTTCTACAACGAGTTCATCGACCTGCTCGGCATCAAGGACGACGTCCCCGCCCGTAAGGACTTCGGCCGCTGGGACGAGCTGAAGTCCGCGGTCGCCGCCCGGTTCAAGGAGAAGACCCGCGCCGAGTGGACGGCCGTCTTCGAGGAGTCCGACGCCTGCGTGGCGCCCGTACTGTCGCTGCGCGAAGCCCCCGCCCACCCGCACCTCGTGGCCCGCGGCACCTTCACCGACCACGCGGGCATCACCCAGCCGGCTCCCGCGCCGCGCTTCTCGGCCACGCCCACCTCCGTACGGAGCGCGCCCGCGCTGCCGGGCGCGGACACCGAGCGGATCGCCGAGGACTGGGACGTACCGAGCATCCGAAGCACGGCCACAAGCCCCACCGGCACGAGCACCGCCGACCAAACCGGCACGAGCACCGCCAACGACACGAGCAGAAGCACCGCCAACGAAACCGCCACAAGCACCGCCAACGACTCAGAAGGGCCGCTGTCTTGAGTACCGAAGCGTATGTGTACGACGCGATCCGCACCCCGCGCGGTCGCGGCAAGGCCAACGGTGCCCTGCACGGCACCAAGCCGATCGATCTCGTCGTCGGCCTGATCCACGAGATCCGCGACCGGTTCCCCGACCTGGACCCGGCGGCGATCGACGACGTCGTCCTCGGTGTCGTCAGCCCCCTCGGCGACCAGGGCTCCGACATCGCGCGCACCGCCGCCGTCGCCGCCGGACTGCCCGACACCGTCGCGGGCGTCCAGGAGAACCGCTTCTGCGCCTCCGGCCTCGAAGCCGTCAACCTGGCCGCCGCCAAGGTCCGTTCGGGCTGGGAGGACCTGATCCTGGCCGGCGGCGTCGAGTCGATGTCGCGCGTGCCGATGGGCTCCGACGGCGGCGCCTGGGCGATGGACCCGATGACCAGCATCCGTACCGGCTTCGCCCCCCAGGGCATCGGCGCCGACCTGATCGCCACCATCGGCGGCTTCACCCGGCGCGATGTCGACGAGTTCGCCGCGCTGTCGCAGGAGCGCGCGGCGGCGGCCTGGAAGGACGGCCGCTTCGCCCGCTCCGTCGTCCCCGTCCGCGACGTCAACGGACTCACCGTCCTGGACCACGACGAACATCTGCGGCCCGGCACCACGGCCGACACGCTCGCCTCGCTCAAGCCGTCGTTCGCGCAGATCGGCGACCTCGGCGGATTCGACGCGGTGGCGCTCCAGAAGTACCACTGGGTCGAGAAGATCGACCACGTCCACCACGCGGGCAACTCCTCCGGCATCGTGGACGGCGCGTCCCTCGTCGCGATCGGCTCGAAGGAGACCGGCGAGCGGTACGGCATGACACCGCGTGCCCGTATCGTCTCGGCCGCCGTGTCCGGCTCCGAGCCCACGATCATGCTGACCGGTCCCGCGCCCGCCACCCGCAAGGCACTCGCCAAAGCCGGACTGACCATCGACGACATCGACCTCGTGGAGATCAACGAGGCGTTCGCCGCCGTCGTCCTGCGCTACGTCGCCGAGATGGGGCTCTCCCTGGACCAGGTCAACGTCAACGGCGGCGCCATCGCGCTCGGCCACCCGCTCGGCGCCACCGGCGCGATGATCCTCGGCACCCTCGTGGACGAACTGGAGCGCCAGGACAAGCGGTACGGCCTCGCCACGCTCTGCGTCGGCGGCGGCATGGGAGTCGCCACCATCGTCGAACGCGTCTGACCGTCCCGTCCGCCGAGTATCTCTTCGCTACGGAGCAGCAGCATGAGCGAGTCCACCACCATCCGCTGGGAGCAGGACGCGACGGGCGTCGTCACCCTCGTCCTCGACGACCCCGCCCAGTCGGCCAACACCATGAACCGGGCCTTCCGGACCTCCGTCGCCGCCGTCGCGGCACGCGCGGAGGCCGAGAAGGACAGCATCCGCGGCATCATCGTCACCTCCGCCAAGAAGACGTTCTTCGCCGGCGGCGACCTCAAGGACATGATCAAGCTCGGTCCGGACGACGCCCAGCAGGCGTTCGACGCCGGTCTGGCCGTCAAGCGCGCCCTGCGCACCATCGAGACGCTCGGCAAGCCCGTCGTCGCCGCCATCAACGGCGCGGCCCTGGGCGGCGGTTACGAGATCGCGCTCGCCTGCCACCACCGGATCGCGCTCGACGCGCCCGGCTCCAAGATCGGCCTGCCCGAGGTCACCCTCGGCCTGCTGCCCGCGGGCGGCGGCGTCACCCGTACCGTACGGCTCCTCGGCATCTCCGACGCGCTGCTCAAGGTGCTGCTCCAGGGCACCCAGTACGCGCCGCGCCGCGCGCTGGAGAACGGCCTCGTCCATGAAGTCGCCGCCACCACCGAGGAGATGATCGAGCGGGCGCACGCGTTCATCGACGCCCACCCCGAGTCGGCGCAGCCGTGGGACGTCAAGGGCTACAAGATCCCCGGCGGTACGCCGTCCAACCCGCGCTTCGCCGCCAACCTCCCCGCCTTCCCCGCCAACCTCCTGAAGCAGACCGGCGGCGCGCCCTACCCCGCGCCCCGCAACATCCTGGCCGCCGCCGTCGAGGGCTCACAGGTCGACTTCGAGACCGCGCAGACCATCGAGGCCAGATACTTCACCGAACTGGTCACCGGGCAGACCGCCAAGAACATGATCCAGGCGTTCTTCTTCGACCTCCAGGCGGTCAACTCGGGCGCCAGCCGCCCCCAGGACATCGACAGGCGCCCGGTGCGCAAGGTCGCCGTCCTCGGCGCCGGGATGATGGGAGCGGGCATCGCCCACTCCTGCGCCCGCGCCGGAATCGACGTCGTCCTCAAGGACGTCACGACCGAGGCGGCGGCCAGGGGCAAGGCGTACTCGGAGAAGCTGCTGGCCAAGGCGGTCGCCCGGGGCCGTACGACCGAGGCCGACCGGGACGCGCTGCTGGCCCGGATCACCCCGACCGGTGACGTGGCGGACCTCGCGGGCTGCGACGCGGTGATCGAGGCGGTCTTCGAGGACACGGCGCTCAAGCACCAGGTGTTCCAGGAGATCCAGGACGTGGTCGAGCCCGGCGCGCTCCTGTGCTCCAACACCTCGACGCTGCCCATCACCGCCCTCGCCGAAGGCGTCACCCGGCCCGCCGACTTCATCGGCCTGCACTTCTTCTCACCCGTCGACAAAATGCCGCTCGTGGAGATCATCAAGGGCGGGAAGACCGGCGACGAAGCGCTCGCGCGCGCCTTCGACCTGGTACGACAGATCAAGAAGACACCGATCGTCGTCAACGACTCGCGTGGCTTCTTCACCTCGCGCGTCATCGGCCGGTTCATCAACGAGGGCGTCGCGATGGTCGCCGAGGGCGTCGAGCCCGCCTCCGTCGAACAGGCGGCGGCGCAGGCCGGCTACCCCGCCAAGGTCCTCTCCCTGATGGACGAGCTGACGCTCACGCTGCCGCGCAAGATCCGGGACGAGACGCGGCGCGCGGTCGAGGAGGCGGGCGGCACCTGGACCCCGCACCCGGCGGACGCGGTCATCGACCGCATGGTGGACGACTTCGGCCGCCCGGGACGCGGTGGCGGCGCCGGCTTCTACGACTACGCCGACGACGGCAGCCGTATCGGCCTCTGGCCGGGCCTACGCGAGCACTTGACCAAGCCGGACGTGGAGGTGCCGTTCACCGACCTGAAGGAGCGCATGCTCTTCTCGGAGGCGCTGGACTCCGTGCGCTGCCTGGACGAGAACGTCCTGACGACGGTCGCCGACGCCAACATCGGCTCGATCATGGGCATCGGCTTCCCGGCCTGGACGGGCGGCGTCCTCCAGTACATCAACGGGTACGAGGGCGGCCTGCCCGGCTTCGTCGCGCGGGCGCGTGAGCTGGCCGGGACGTACGGGGAACGGTTCGCACCGCCCGCGTCACTGGTGGCGAAGGCGGAGCGCGGCGAGACGTTCCACGACGGCTAGGCCCTGTCCGGGCGATCGTGCCGGGCCCGGAATGCCCGGCACGGCACCTCGCGGCACGCGGGCCGCGTCACCCCTCGGTGAACGCGGCCCGCAGCTCCTCCTTCAGCGAGCGCTGGAACGCCGTCACCAGCGCCTGCGCCACCATCGGCCGCATATGGGCCGACAGCGACTTCATCGCCGCCACGCGCTCCGGATCCGGCTCGCCGTCCTTCCGCGGATTCCACACCTCGTCCCGGAAGAGGCGGGAGAGCGCGTGCGCGGCGGAGCGGGTGTGCTCCAGCAGGACCGTGCGGGCGGCGAGGATCGTCTCGTGCGCGAGGGGCACGTCCAGCAGCTCGACGCCGAGGCGCAGCAGCCCCGGATCGAGCCGGTAGCGGCCGGGAGCGTCGGCGCGGGCCAGGACGCCCATGGCCGCCAGCCGGTCGACGTCCTCGTCGGACAGGACCCGCCCCGCGCGCCGCTCCAGCTCGGCCCGCGTCGCGTCCTCCGCCGGGTCCGGCGCCCAAGTCGCCACCAGCGCCCGGTGGATCGCCAGGTCGTGCGCGCTCAGGTCCGGCGGCAGCTGCTCCAGATAGCGCTCGATCGCCGCGAGGGTCATGCCCTGGTGTTGAAGCTCCTCGATCAGCGCGAGCCGCGAGAGGTGGTCGTGACCGTAGCGGCCGACGCGGCGCGGTCCGATCACCGGGGGCGGCAGCAGGCCACGGGTGCTGTAGAAGCGGATGGTGCGCACGGTGACCCCGGCCCGCGCGGCCAGTTCGTCGACGGTGAGCGTCGGCTCCTGGGGCGCCCCGGATGCGGTCTCCATGCCGACAGTATCGCTGTCTCACCAGTACTGCGAAAGGCGGGCGGGGACCGCGAGCACCCGCCGGTGGCCGCGGGGAGCCGGAGGCGGATCGGGGCCGGGTGCGCCCCTCAGGAAGAGGGTGGCGCCGGCTGTGCCGGGGGCGGGGGCTTCGACTGCTGGGTCGTCGTGGGCGGCGGCTGGCTGTTGGGGGCCTTCTTCGTCCCGTAGTGATCCCGCTTCCTGCGACGTACCGGGGCGGGATTCCCGGTGCTCGCCGGGGGTTCGGCGGACGGTTCCGGAGTGTCTCGCATTCGAACTCCTCGTCACATGGGTAGGTGCGTTGATGCCATTGAAGCGCATAGCGCCTCTGTCCCGCCCGGCACAGAAAGCGGTCCATGCTGCCGTCCACGATCCTCGGTCTCGTCCTGCTGATCGTCGTGCTCCTGCCAGGAGCCGCCCACATCAAGGTCAGGCAACTCCGGTGGCCCGTGCGGGACGTCTCCCCGCTCTGGGAGTCGCTCCGTCTGATCACCATCAGCGTCGTCGCCGACGCCCTGGCGCTGGCGCTGCTCGGCCTGTGCCGGGTGGGGGCGCCGGGCTCGACCCCGGATGTGGGCGCCCTGGTCCGCGAGCCGGGGCCCTACGCCCGCTCCCACTACGTCTCCCTGCTGTGGTGGTCGCTGGCGCTGCTGCTGGCCGCCGTCTGCGGTGCGGCGTGGTGCGGGACGGAACGCGCCACGCGACTGGCCGCGCGGCTGCCGTTCGTCGGACGGTACGTGCCCGAGGGCGAGCACCCGTCCCGGGTCTCCGCCTGGTGGCAGGCGTTCAACGAGTGGCCCGAGGCGCGGGTGCAGGTCGGCTGTCTGCTGGAGGACGGCGCGTACTGGTCCGGGTGGCTGCGCTCGTACTCGAACCGGGTCTCGGACGACGCCGAGCGCGAACTCGTCCTGGGCGGGCCCCTGTACTACCGTCCGCCGGGCGCGGCCGTGGAGGCCGAACTGCCCGACACCGGCGCGGTGATCCTCAGTGCCCGCCGGATCACCGCGATCACCATCACCTATGTGATGCCTCCCGCGCCCACGTCCCCGGGCCCGTCGCCCTCGCCATGACGAGGGCGGGTCAGCACCCGTGGAAGGCGAGGACGGCCCAGCCGAGGACGCCGGCGTCCTCCCGCGCCGACGCCCAGGGGCCGGACGCCTCTCCGGGCTGCGGGGCCAGCTCCGGGAGCTGCGGGTACGCCGCGTGTTTCTCCGCGTTGGTGGAGTCCCTCACCCAGATCTGAGCCTGTCTCAGCGCCTGCTCCGGCTCCATCCCCTCGCCCAGCCAGTGGGTGTAGAACCTGTCGGTGATCAGCGCGCAGACCCAGCCGTCCGCGTCCCAGCCGGTCGCCATCACCGCGGCGTAGCCGCCTTGCAGGAACGCGGACGGCATCCCCGCTGCCTCGTCGAGCACCGCCCGGTCCACTGCCCCGGTGCGGCAGGCCGGCAGGACCGCCATGCGTACGTTCCCGGCGGGGAGTCTCAGCACGTCCCGCACCGTCAGCAGCCGATCCCGCGACAGGACGAGCCCTCCGTCGAGCGGTGAGCCGTCCACCACTTCCCCGTGACAGGCGAAGTGCTGGACCGACGCGTGCGGGAGCGCCGCGAGCACGGCCTCGCGGGTGGCTTCCGGGCCGCTGAGGGACACCCCGGTCCCGCTCCGGAAATGCTGCCGGGCCAGGTGTATCTGCCACTTCGCGGAGGGCAGCGGGGTGTAGGACACGGGTGTCGGCTCCGTCACCGTC
Source organism: Streptomyces panacea (assembly GCF_040560175.1). Lineage (NCBI taxonomy): Bacteria > Bacillati > Actinomycetota > Actinomycetes > Kitasatosporales > Streptomycetaceae > Streptomyces > Streptomyces panacea. The sequence continues at coordinate 111,540 of NZ_JARJHW010000003.1, read as the reverse complement.
AGCAGGGTGTGGTGCCCGCCGGTCAGGGACCGGATCGTGCGGGCGGCGCCGAGGGCCCGCACATTGGCCTGGTAGCTGACGGCGAGGTCGTCGATCACATGCCGGTGGCCGGTCGGAGCCGTGGTCTCCGGGCGGCGGGCGGCGTGCAGCGGGAGCAGGCCGAGCCCGCCCACGGCTATCAGCGACACCTTCGGGACACCACGAAGTCTGCGCAGGACGGGGGCCATCACATCGGTCCACAGCCGGTCGGCCACGGCGTCGCACTTCTCTTCGCGCTCCTCTTCCCCCTCTTCTTCGTGCGCTTCTCCGTCCCGCGTGTCCACCGCGCTCTGCCAGTCCGCCACCAGCCCGTCCAGCGCCGCCGTGGTGAGTGAGGGCAGCGGGATCCGGAACGGACGCGCGTTCTCGGTCGCGGGCAGCGAGAGCGCCAGGCCGCCGCGGTCGGTCGCCAGGAGGTAGACGATGTGCGTGCCCGACTCCCTTACGGTCGAGGTCAGTTCGCCGTACGAGGGTGGCGGCAGGAAACTCGCGAGCCCCGCCGCCTCGCGGATCTCCGCGACCACGGCGTCGAAGCGGTCGCGTACGCGCGCGGCCCGCGTCGCCTCCGTCGCCGCTCCCGGCCGCGTCCCCGGCCGCGTCCCCGTGCCGCCGGACCAGCCGCCGAGAAGCTCCGCGTCGGAGCGCGCCACCTCGGCGGCGGCGTCGCGGAACGCGTCGGCGAGATCGGAACGGCCCGCCCGCCGCAGCCGGTCCAGGTCGGCGGCCCGCCGCTCCAGTGCCTCGGTGAGCATCAGCGCCCGGCCCGACTCGACGGCGACGACGGCCCGGCCCAGCATTCCGGACTCGGCGAAGGCGTAGGCCGCGCGGGCCCCCATCCCTTCGGCGTCGGCCAGGACCGATGTCTTGTCGCCGCGCGTGACCTGGACGCGGCTGAGGTGGTGCAGTGCGCTCAGCCCGTGGCGGTACGCCTCGGCCGCCTCCAGCAGCGCACCACGGCGCCATGCCCGGTCGCCCCATGCCCGCGCCGTGCTGTGTTCGACGGCGGGGCTGAACTCACCCGCCGCGTCGCACGCCCGCCGCGCCGCTCGCGTGGCCTTGTCGTCGTCGTCCGGTGCGCCGGTGATCTCCGCCTTGGCCAGCCGTACGCGGAACAACTCGGCGAGCAGAGCAGGCAGGTTGGCGCTGTCGGCCGGTAACGCCCCTTCCAGTTGCGCGAGTTGGGCGGCGGCGGCCTCCAGGCCGGACGGATCGCGGCGGAGGGCCGCGAGACCGGCGCGGCACTGCGCCTGGGTGGTGCCCGCGAGCGGGGCCTCACGCTCGTTGAAGGTGCCGCCGGCGAGTGCCTCCGTGATCTCTTCGAGCGCCTTCTCCCACAGTGGCCCGGCGGACCGCGGCCGGAGGCGCGCGAGTTCCATCAGGCAGTGGGCGGACATACGCAGTGCGTGCGCGCGTACGGGCAGGTCGCCCGCGAGGCCGATCGCCCGGGAGGCCAGGGTCGAGGCGTCGTACAGATCCTGCGACGCCGGATCACCCGCGGCGCCGCGCGCCTGGTGACGACGGAAGAGAGCGAAGCTCTGATTCAGCAGGAAGGCCGGATCGGTGGAGGCAGCCCCGTCGTTCCGGAGGATGTCGACGGCCTCGTCACCTGCTTGCAGACGGCCGCCGCGGTGGTGGCGGATCTCCGCGAGGACGGCCTCCACGCTCCGCGTCCGGTCGCCGATGATGCGGTGCAGGGGACCGCGGTCGGCGGACTGCCGCCTGAGCAGGTCCTCGGCCTCGGGCAACGGGCCGGTGTCGCCCGTGCGCTGATGGCGTACGAGGGCGATCTGGCCCAGCACATGGGTTCGCACGGCGGCGTAGCCGGGGACGGCGTCACCCAGTCCCGAGGCGTCCAGCTCGTCGATGATCCCGCGCGCCTCCGTCAGATGCCGCTCGTCGTCGCTCACTCCGGTGTACGAGCTCATCAGGGCGTTGGCCAGATTGCAGCGGGCAACCAGCAGCGTCCGGCCGTCGGGCGAGTCCGCCAGCAGCCGTGCCGCCTCCCGGCACCGTTCGATCGCCCGCGTCAGTAGCGCGTTGTCGTGCGAGATTTCCCATTCGCTGTGATCCAGCGTGCCCAACTGGAGCACAGCCAGGCCGCGTTCCTCGTTCCCGGCGCCCGGACGCCGGTAGGCGCGCTCCAACTGCTCGCGTACCGAACCCCCGTCCGGTACGGATGCCGGGCCGGATGTGGCGGAGGAGCCGGGAAGGTACGTCCTGAACGTGCTGATGTTGTGCTCGATGTCCCGGACCGCCTCGGCGGCGGCGAGACCGCGGGGGGTACTGCCGAAGCGGGCGGCGTCCCCGGCGGCGAGGTCCCGGGCCTCGGTCAAGTGCCCTATCGCCTCAAGGAGTTGTTCGGGCTGGTCCAGTCGTGCCTGGCACCGGTAGGCGCAGTAGAGACTCGTCGCGAGGTTCGCCAAGGCCGGGATACGGCGCTCGGGGCGGTGCCCGGCCGCCGCGAGCGCCGCCCTGTCCTCCCGCACCGCCGCGTCGACCTGATCGCACGGCATGTTCTCGTCACGCGGCTCGGGTCGCGATCTGCCCAGCTTCATTCTCCACGTCCTCAGGCCAGGTCCCGGTCCCGTTCCCGGCCGGGCGAGGGCGGGATCACCGGAACAACCACCTCGAAGCACTCGCCACGCGGGCGAACCACTCAGGACTGATCAGCATGGCCTTCGAGGACCGGCGGCGCCATCCCGAACAACCGTTCCATTCATCGGGTATCGGTGGCGTTCGCCCGGTAGGCGGGACTTCCGGAACGCGGCCTAACCCCGCGCCGAGGCGATGACCGGATAGTGGTCCGAGAGGTTGGTGTACGTGTACTCCGTGCCCCAACTCGATACCGTCCAGGGCGCGCTCTCCTCCTTCACCACCTCGTTCGTCCAGCCGCCGGGCTTCGCGTGGCCCGCGCGGTGCAGCACGTGGTCGAGATCCTCACGCGGGTCGTCGGGGTAGCGCTCGGACGCGATCGAGTTGTCCGCCGTGTCGAAGGAGTACGGGTGCCCGGTCCGCGCGTCCGCGCCGGCCAGACCCCCGTCGGCGAGCATCGACGCGTACTCCGCGCTGTGCGCGTCGACGTTGAAGTCACCGGCGGCCAGGACCTGTTCGGACACCGGGATGTTCTTGGCGTCGAGGAAGGAGTCGATCGCCCGGAACTGACCGCTCCGTACCTCCGCCGCCTCGCCCGCCGAGCAGCCCGGATCGGTCGACTGCGTGTGGGTGCCGACCAGATGGACCCTGCTGCCGTTGACGTTCAACTCCGTATAGACGAAGCCCTTGTTGGAGAACCAGTCGCTGCCGCACGCGTCCTGGAAGACGTACTGCTCCTTACGGACGATCGGCCACTTGCTGAGGACGGCGACGCCGCCGTCCTCCGGGGTGAGGGCGGAGTACGACCCGCCCGTCGCGTCCCAGCCGCTCCTGCTCCGGCCCAGCACCGGTGTCTGGTGCGGATACTCGGCCACCGAATTCCGCTGGAGCGCGTCGGACGAGGAGTTGTCGAAGGCCTCCTGCACGACGACCACGTCGTTGCCGCCGTAGAACGGGGCGGCCGGGATCGCCGCCGCCCGGTGGTCCTGGCCCCAGTTGGGATAGAGCGTCTTGCTGAACAGGAAGACTGCCTAAGTGTAGTGTGATGTCCACTATCGGTCAGATCAGGGGGTTTCATGATCGAAAGGCCATATGACGGGTGCGGTCGCTGCCTTGTGGCTCTGCGGCGACTGTCACGGAAATCAGATGCCACGTCGTCGCCAGGCAAGCAACGGGACCAAGTCCTGAGCGCCACTCGGGGCGTCGAGGGGCACATCATCGCATGGGCGGATGACTGGGAGGTATCGGGCGCAACTGACCCGGTGACGCGCCCCGAGCTGGGGCCGTGGCTGCGGGGGGAAAAGGGACCGTATGACGGTGTGGTGGGAGCCGCTGTCGACAGGTTGGGAAGGAACCTCGTCGACTGTCTGAACACCGGCTACATGATGCGGGACACGGGAAAGATGCTCGTCACCTACGGGCATGACGGACCGTGGGATCTGGATGACCCTGCCGACGAGAACCGTTTCACGCTCGAAGCGTGGTCTGCCCAGATGGAGCTCCGCTCCATGCAGAAGCGGAACAGCGAGACCACGGTCAGCGAGCGGAAGAAGGGACGAAAGCGAGGCAAGCACGCCTACGGATACCGCTATGTCCGCCTTCACGCAAAAGCAGCCATTGACCATGTGGCGCTGGATCATGGTGAGATGGTGCCGGAAAGCATGAGAAGCAAAGAAGACGCTGCCCTCAACCTGCGCACGGTGGCCCGCAGGATTCTCGCTGACGCAACGGGGGAGATCACGCCGGACGGTGAGGCTGCGCGACTTACCCGAAGTGGCACACTGGCTCCCAGTGACCATTTGCGAGTAATGGTTGGGCAGAAGCCGAAAGGGATTCCATGGGACGGCGCTGCTCTGTCCAAGATGCTCCAGTCAGAGGCAGCACTGGGACTTCTTATGCATGAAGGGCGCCCCGTGGTTGGTGAGGATGGTAAGCCCGTTCAATTGGCTGAGCCGCTTTGGAACCGGGCAACGCACGTCGCGCTCGTCAATAGGCTCCGTTCGAAAAAGCCCCGGGGAAAGCGCGCGCAGTCAGGGACCCACCTGATGTCCGAGGTGACAAAATGCGGGACGTGTGGGTACCGGCTCTATCGCACGGGCAGCCCTGTGGCCATGACGTGCAAATCACGCCTCAAGGGACTGACTGACTGCGAGCCGGCCCCGACGATGCAAGTCTCGCTGCTGACGGAGCTGGTGACGAGCACCTTCCTCACCGACTTCGGAGACCACATGTTCATGGAGACGGTCTACGACCCCGGAAACGGAGCGGAGGAGTTGCTAGCCGGAGCCCGGGCCGCACGCGTCAGGCTGCGAGACGACCGAAGCGCGGGCCTCTACGACGACGCGGAGGACGCGGAGTGGTACCGGTCTCGATACATCGGTCTGACGGAAGAGATCAAGAAACTTGAGTCGGAGCCCGTCCGGCCGGCGGGCATGGTGCACCGTCCTACGGGGCGCACAGTGGAGATGGAGTGGACGGCTGCTGCGGACGACGGGGAGCGGCGCAAGACGCTCCAGGAGTTCGGTGCACGCGTAAGAGTGTGGCCCCAGGGTCACGAGCCGCGGGTTTCGGTGACGTTCGACGTCGGGGTCCCTGCTCCGCGGACTGCTCCTGACGCTACTTCGACAACCGTGAAGTAACGACTAGATAACGCTATCGGGGGCGTCGGGTAACCCGTCCGGCGCCCTCGCCGTCGTCCTCGTCCTCGTCGACCGCACCCTTCGCGCCGCGAGTTATCCACAGGTCGTTGTGGATAACTTCGCAAAGTCACAGATGTCATCGTTAATCGTCACCCTAGAGTGCATGGTCTCGCCAAACTCGCGCCAAAACGACGAACTAACCCCCTATTTTCCTTTCTCTCTAACGCGCGATAGAAGAAAGGAAAGTAGGGGGTTAGTTCGTCGTTTTGGCCGCAGTCTGTCCGCGGGGGAGGGCGAGCAAGATCATCCCCGTGTCACACCCGCCCGATAACGTAAGTAGGAAGAAAGGTCTCGACGGCCTTGCCGGCGCGTGGCGCGGCACCTCAGACCCCTTCCCCACGTACGGACGACGCGCTCCCGCGGCTCCCCGCACTCTCCTCCGGGTTGAGCCTAGGTTGAGCGCGTCGTCCGACTCATGTTTCCCGTCGACGTCCAGGGGACGGACGAGGGGAGGTGTAGTTGCGTGCCCCGAGCGGCCGAAGGGGTGACGTTGCCAAGATCCTTACCCGTCCGGCATTTGGGCGAAGGGTGGGACCGCGGGTTCAAATCCCGCCGCGACTACGTGGATGGAGTGGCGAGCGTCTGCCCGTTCGATTCGGGCGTCCGTCTGGCGACGGTGTGGGGTCCGATTCCCCTTGGCCATGGTGGCGAAAAGGTAGGGCCGCTGTGCCCGATGATCCGCGCAGGCCGGTTCGACTCCGGCCCCATTCACCTGCTGTCCACGAGGCGCCGGGAACGGGGCTCACCTGCCGTGGTCAGAGGATGAGGACCGACATCAGGTCGCGACGTCCAGCACCCCGGCCTCCCGGTCAGGATGAACGGGTGTTGGGGCAGCCTTTGTTGGCTGCCCCGCCCCGTTAGTTGTTCTGCTTCAGGTGTTCAAAGATCCTCATGCCGACGCCGAAAGCGGCACCAAACGTCACGCCTCCGGCGCCAAGGATTCCCAGTGCCGGGGCGTGGAAGATCGCGGTTGCGATGCCTGCGGAGAGAGCGGCAGTCGTGGCGGCGAAGAAGACGGTGGTGACCTCCAGCCACCTGCGCGCGTCCGTGGGCTGGGTTGAGGGGGTCGTCACTGGCAAAGCCTCCGAGTCGTCGTCGCGGCATGATCTGCAAGCAGGCACACCTCATAGAGGTGAGTGCTGCTGACAGGCGACGGCGGGGCAGGATGCCCTACCGTCTAGATGCGCGTCGAGACACAGGAAGACTCCCTTTGGGGCCGAGAGCTGACGAGCGTAGATTACCGGCTGGCCTACGGAGCGTCAAAATCCTTTAGCTCAACGGAGTATGGCGCAGCTTGGTAGCGCATCCGCTTTGGGAGCGGAGGGCCGCAGGTTCAAATCCTGCTACTCCGACGACAAGACGCAGCCCCGCCGTGGAGGACGAATCCTCACCCACGAGCGGGGCTGAGCCATTTCCGGAGGCCACATGGCGCGCATGCTTCGCGCACATGCGACGGTCCACCAGCGCGAGACGAGGACATACGGCTACGAGGTGAAGGGCAACTTGCGCGCTCACGAGCGACGCGCGTGGTTGCTCGACTGGTCGGCCGACGTCGACGACGCGTGGCACGAGCGTCAGGAGCGTGAATGGCTTCGCCTCACGTGGTGGGGTCGAACGGCGCTTGAGCTTGTCGGCGGAACGTCAGCGTGACGAACCGGGCGAGCCCTTCTCCCTCCGCTTACTGGCTCTGAAGCGTCCACCCGATGGCTTCGACGTCGGATATGCCCTTCGCCAAGTCGGTCTGGTTCTTCGTGGGCCGCGGATGGAACTTGCGAACGAAGATCGTGTCTCCGCGCTTGCACGCCTCCCGCGCTGCCTCGTCGATCGGCGGTACGGCGAGCTTCTTCAGCAGCTTCTTCAACATGTCCGAATCGTAGGACAACGGCCCCTTTGGAGGAGGCGCGATGGGCGAACCGTGCGTGTTCTGCGACATCAACACCGGCCTCGCGCCCGCCACGTTTGTGCACGAGTGGTACGACGCCATCGCGATTCTCCCACTCAACCCCGTGATCGCGGGGCACACCCTCGTCATTCCGAAGCGGCACGTAGCCGATTTCGTCGAAGACCCCGACGTCTCCGCCGCAACTTCCCGACGGGCTGCGCAGCTTGCCGCGGACATGGGCCCCTGCAACTTGATCACCTCGCGCGGCAGGGAAGCGACGCAGAGCGTCTTTCACCTGCATATGCACATCGTGCCCCGCTCCGACGGGGACGGCCTCGCGCTCCCCTGGTACAGCGGGAAGAGGCGGTGACGTGGCGTGGGAAGGAAGTACCCGCCGGCAGCGCCTCCCGAAGGACTGGCCTCGCATCCGACGGCGCATCATCCGACGTGACGGAGGCGTCTGTACGGCCCGCTACAGCGACGGCCGACGGTTGCCCCGCACCATGAGGGCCCTGCGCATACGCCTGCTATCGGGCAGTGCTCCACGCAGGGCCGTACGAAGGGCACGCGGTGGAGGGACCATGCCTGAGTACGTGCCCACGCAGGGCACTGTATGCGTGCGTATGGGCGTAGGTGAGCGCCCATGAGTGGCGCGCACGTGGTGCTGCACGAGGAGGCAGACACGGGCGAGGACGGACTCATGGTCACGCACGTGAGCGTCAATGGTGTCGATGTTGGTCGACTCGCAAAGGCTCCAAAGATCGCAGTTGGAACGAAGGACGATCGTTCTCTGACGACGATCACTCTGACGCTCGTACCGAGTCGCCTGGAGATCAAGGGTGAGCACGCTGACGGTGATCGTCGCGAGTCTCGCGCCGGCTTCACGGCCAAGATTGGTTAGCCCTTGATCGTTTGACCATGATCACCAGGGGGCGACCCCCGATCTTGGTCTTTGAGAACCGAAGAGGTGCTGGGGCTCGCTGTCTGTACGGGTCTGGGGGATCGCCCCAAGGTGTCCGCAGGAGCCGGCTGGAGTTCCGAACCGCACCCTTCCGGGGGTGCTGAAGGGTGCGGTTCGGCACGCGGGCATACAGGGCTTCGGTCTCACGGTCAAATGAATCATCGCAGGTCAATGGACTAAAAGCGTTCGTGGCCGATAGGGTGAACCCATGCCAACGACACCCGCCAGGATGTGCGAGCACTGCTCGTCTCCCCTTCCGCTGATGGCCCGTCAGCACGCCCGGTACTGCGACACGCGGTGCCGGTCGAAGGCGTTCAGGGCACAGAAGAACGATGCGACTCCCCGTGAGCTGACGATCCGCGACAGGTGGATCCGGCGCTCGTCCACGAAGGTCCCGCTGACGGCCGCCGGCATGGCAGCCTCATCGACCGACCCGCGGACGTGGAGCGACTACGAGTCGGCCCGCAAGTCGACTCACGGCGTCGGTACGGGCTTTGTCCTGTCCGACGTCGACGACGTGGTCTGTATCGACCTGGACCACTGCTTGAACACGCTCACGGGCCGCCTGGCACCGTGGGCCGCTGCCATTGTCCGTGACGCGGGAGCCACCTACGTAGAGGTTTCCCCGTCCGGCGACGGGCTGCACATCTGGGGCCGCGCGAACGTCCGACAGGGACGCCGTATCCGACGCCCTGACGGTACGGCCGTGGAGATCTACGGGACCGGCCGCTACATCGCAATGACGGGACGCCGACATGGTTCGTGCCCGTCGATCCTCGCGGACCTCTCCGCAGTGATCACCGAACTGACGCAGTAGCTCCCGACAGGGGCCGCGCTGCTGTCTCTGACCGGGAGTCCCCATGCTTGCTGAGCCCACCCGAGTCCTGCCCATTTCGACTCCCATCGTGGGGAAGCCAACTCCGTTGATTCCGTCCGTAGGGCGGGTTGTTCATTACGTCAGCCACGGAACGCCGGCTCGCGAAGACGGCTCGCAGGAATTCACCTCGCAGTGCCGCGCGGCGGTGGTTACAGCCGTACGCAACTCGGAACCGGTCCCTGAGCGCAGCGTGCCGTACGTCGACCTCTGCGTCCTCAATCCCACCGGCATGTTCTTCAACCAGGAGTGCCGCTACGACGAGTGGGACGGCACCTATACCATGCCTGGCGCGGAGCCTCAGGGCGGCTCCTGGCACTGGCCGGAGCGTGTCTGATGGCTGGCAACCGACCCGCTCTCTGGATCGAGGGCAAGCGCTACGACGTTGCCGACCGAGACGACTTCCACAGCGACTTGCGCGCTGACTACATAGCGACTCTCCGAAACGGAGCGAGGCACCGGGGACTCCTCGAAGCACACGCCCAGTGTGGGACGTGTCTGGAAGTCCGGGAGGTGTTCCATGGCGGGTAGAGGACCAGCACCCAAGGACCCCACGAAGCGTCGCCGGCGCAACGTGCCCGACGACCTGACGACCATCACGCCCGACGACGAAGTCCGCGGCCCCGAGCTGCCTGAGGGCGTCCTGGGCGTCAATACCAAGACCGGTCAACTCACTGAGTGGCACCCGATGACGCTGCTTTGGTGGAACGAGTGGCGGATGTCCCCACAGGCGCAGACCTTCACCGGTACTGACTGGTCATTCCTGATCGACACGGCTCTTATGCATCACTCGATGTGGGACAAGGGCCAGTGGACGCTAGCCGCTGAAGTGCGCCTGCGCGCCGCGAAGTTCGGCGCTACGCCGGAGGACCGGGCGAGATGAGGAACGTGTTGTACGTCAGCACCTTCAACGCGGTTACGCCGACCGTCTTTTGAGGCGCCGAGGGCGACGCCGAAGCGCCGGGCGCGGTCGCGGTCAGCGTCGCGAGGGCGAGCGCGCCGGACAGCGCGACGGCGGGGACGCGGCGGAGCACGGAGTGCGGCACAGGGACTCCCGGTTCGGTGGGGGCGGAGCGGCGCCGCTCATCAAACCAGGCGTAGTTACTTCCCGGTAGCCATCAGGGGAAGCGAATGCGCACACCGCACGACCGGTGGCCACACCGACGCGAAGAACGCGATCGTGCCCCCGGCACCCTTGGGGTACTGTGACCCCGACCGAAGCAGAGCACGTACCGAGGAGGTGGGACCCATTACCGCAGTGTCAGGCCGGGTGCTCCCCCCTCACGGCCGCGCGGTCCGTCCGACAGGCTGAGACCGCCGGAGCGCCCGTAGGCGCCCCGAAAGGTTTCCATGTCGGCAACACTCTCCTCCCCGTTCTCCTCCGCACTGCCCTCCCTCCCCACCGTCGTCACCAGGCTCCGCGCCGCCGGCTGTGTCTTCGCCGAGGACGAGGCGCGGCTCCTGGTCTCCGCCGCCCCGACCCCCGCCGCCCTCGCCGACATGGTGAGCCGCCGAGCCGCCGGGCTGCCCCTGGAGCACGTCATCGGCTGGGCCGAGTTCTACGGCCTGCGGATCGCCGTCGGCACCGGGGTCTTCGTCCCGCGCCGCCGTACCGAATTCCTCGTGCGGCAGGCGGCGGCCCTGGCTCACCAGGCCGCCACCGGACGGCCCGCCGTCGTCGTCGACCTGTGCTGCGGCTCCGGCGCGCTCGGTGCCGCGCTGCTCGCGACGGCGCACGGCCCCGTCGAGTTGTACGCCTCCGACATCGACCCGGCGGCCGTCGCCTGCGCCCGCCGCAACATCGGCTCCGGCGGCACGGTCCTCGAAGGCGACCTCTTCGACGCCCTGCCGGACGGCCTTCGGGGCCGTATCGACATCCTGCTCGCCAACGTGCCCTACGTACCGACCGAGGAGGTCGGACTGCTGCCGCCCGAAGCACGCGAACACGAGCCGCTGGTGGCGCTCGACGGCGGCGCCGACGGGCTCGACGTCCTGCGGCGTGTGACGGCCGGGGCGTCCCGCTGGCTGGCGCCCGGCGGGCACCTGCTGTTCGAGACCAGCGAGCGCCAGGTGCCGGGCGCCGTCGGCACCGTCCGGGGTGACGGGCTCGCCCCACGGGTCGTGACCTCCGAGGAGTGGGACGCCACCGTGGTCGTCGCGCAGCTCAGGGGCGCCCGGCTCGGGCCCGTGGCCCTCGCTCCGGACCCGCGCGGCCACTGACCCGCGCGCGGTCGGCGGGGCGCCGCCCTTTTCGCGTGGCACCCCGCCCGCCGCGGCGGACGGCCACCGCTGTCGATCCGTCAAGACTCGAACGCATGACGGCCCGACCGACACACAACTGCCTTCTCTGTCAGCTCTATTGACACTTAGGTTTCAGAAGTTTTACGTTCCTTTACATCTGAGAGCGCTCTCGGACCCACTTTCCCCCCATGACTTCGAGGTGCCGTCACATGCCCACCTCCCGCTCCAGACGACCCGCTTCGGTGCTGGTTCTGGTCACCGCCATGGCCGCCGTAGGACTGGGCCCCGCCGCCGGTCCCGCGGCGGCGGCGAACGTCCCCGTCGGCTCCGGCAGTTACTCCGACACCCGCCCCGCCGGGACTTCGGGCCCGACCAACAACGTGGGCGCGCCGGTCACGCCCAAGCTGACCGAGGCGGCCAAGGACCGGCCGGTGCCCACCAACGACTGGTGGACCTCGGTCGCGTATCAGCGGTACGGCGACAACCCGTACTCCACCCCGATGTACGGCCACCCCCTCACCTACCAGGCCACCGCCGGGGGACTGGAGGTCGGCTATCCCACGACCGCCGCCATCGTGGGTGACGGACGGCAGTACGAGTACGCGCACAAGGCCGATCTCACCCTGGGTCTCAGCGGCCTCAACTCCCCGGACACCAAGGCCGACGACTGGTCCGACTGGACCGTCACGCCCTACTGGTCCGACGGCACCCGCACGCTGCGGACCACCATCGGCCACGGCATGCCCTACGTGTACGCGAAGGGCTCGGGCGGCGACGCCCGCATCACCACCGCCGCCGCGCCGACCGTCTTCTCCGACGACGGCAACGTCCTCGGCATCACCGTCGCCGGTCACCACTACGCGCTCTTCGCGCCGACCGGCAGCGACTGGTCGGTCTCGGGCTCCACCGTCACGGCCGGACTCGGCGACAAGGACTACTTCTCGCTCGCGCTCCTGCCCTCCGAGGACGCGCTCGCGACGTACGCCAAGTACGCCTACAGCTTCGTCACCGGCTCCACGACGAGCTGGAACTCCGAAGGCGGCGACGTCGAGGCGACGTACACCCTCACCACCGAGCCGCAGGAGGGCACCGAGAAGGGCACGCTCCAGGCCCTCTACCGGCACCAGTGGCTCAACACGACCGACGAACTCACCCCGTACACCTACGTGTCACCGCGCGGCACGATGAAGGTGCGTGAGTCCACGTCCTTCACCACCAGCCAGAAGGGGTCCGGCGTGCTGCCCGCGCTGCCCGAGTCGAACGGGGTCGACGCGGCCACGCTCAAGGCGCAGTTGGACGACGTGGTGAACGCCGGGGACCCGTTCTCGGGCGCGACCGACACCTACTGGACGGGCAAGGCCCTCGGCCGGCTCGCCCAACTGGCCCCGATCGCCGACCAGATCGGCGAGAGCGCCACGCGCGACAAGATCGTGGGCCTGCTGAAGGGCCGTCTTGAGGAGTGGTTCACGGCGGGCGGCGCCAGTGAGTTCAGCTACGACAACGACTGGAAGACGCTGACCGGTTACCCGGCGTCGTACGGCAGCGACACCGAACTCAACGACCACCACTTCCACTACAGCTACTACGTCTACGCGGCGGCGATCGTCGCCCAGTACGACCAGGCGTGGGCCGCCGATTCCGCCTGGGGCGGCATGGTCGGGACGCTGATACGCGACGCGGCCAACCCGAGCCGCACGGACAGCGACTTCCCGTTCCTGCGCGGCTTCGACGTGTACGCGGGCCACAGCTGGGCCTCCGGCCACCAGGGCTTCGCCGCGGGCAACAACCAGGAGTCGTCGTCGGAGTCCATCAACCTCAGCGCGGGGCTGGTCCTCTGGGGTTCGGCCACCGGCGACGACGAGCTGCGTGACCTGGGTTCGTATCTGCTGGCCACCGAGTCCGAGGCGATCGGCCAGTACTGGTTCGACGCCGACCAGGAGGTCTTCCCGGCGGACTTCGCACGCGGCACGGTCGGCATGGTGTGGGGCAGCGGCGGCGCCTACTCCACCTGGTGGACCGCCAACCCCGAGGAGATCCACGGCATCAACGTCCTTCCCGTGACCGGGGGTTCACTCCACCTGGGCCGGGAGAAGGAGGCCATCGGCCGCAACATCGCCGAGATGGAGAAGGAGAACGGCGGGCCCGCCGTCGAATGGCGCGACATCCTCTGGGAGTTCGAGGCGATCTCCGACCCGGCGCGGGCGAAGGCCAAGTGGGACGCGGGCCAGGCGGCCCTGTCCCCGGAGGCGGGCGAGTCCAAGGCCCACGTCAACCACTGGATCGGCACCCTCGACGCGGTCGGCGCCCCCGATCCGACGGTGACCGGGTCGATCCCGACCTCGGCCGTCTTCACCAAGGGCGGGGTGAGCACCTACGCGGCGCACAACTTCGCCTCGACGGAGCGGACGGTCACGTTCTCGGACGGCAGGACGCTCACCGTGCCCGCACGCTCCGCGGCGAGCACCACGGGCTGATCCCACCGCTGGACCGATCACCGGCCGACCGACGCCCAATTGGCGGCCGATGACCGGCAGCACCGACGAACCACCGCTCGACCCCCACCCGCGGCGGGTCTCCGGCCTCAGGCCGAGGCCCGCCGCACCAGCGTCGTCGGCGTGATCACGGACGCCGGCGCCCGCGCCTCCGCGCTGTCCTTGTCGAGACCCCGCAGCAGCAGCCGCGCCATCAGCCGGCCCTGCCCCTCCACGTCCTGGCGGATCGTGGTCAGCGGCGGGTCGGTGTCCTCGGCGACGGACACCATGTCGTCGAAACCGACCAGCGCCACCTCCTCGGGCACCGCGACCCCGCGCTCGCGCAGTACCCGCAGCGCCCCGGACGCCATCAGGTCGTTGGCCGCGAACACCGCGTCCAGGTCGGGGCGCCGGTCCAGCAGTTCCTTCATCGCCCGCGCGCCGCTCTCCACCGTGAACTCGCCCTCGGTGATGAGGGTCGGGTCGGCGTCGAGCAGCACGTCACGGTAGCCGTCCAGCCGGTCCGTCGAGGAGGTCTGATCGGGCGGGCCCGCGATGTGCGCGATGCGCTCGCGCCCGAGGTCGCGCAGATACTGCACGGCCGCCCGCGCGCCGCCGCGATTGTCGGCGTCCACGTACGGCACACCCTGATCGCTCGGCGCGGACGTCCAGCTCGGCCGGCCGCCGTACACCGTCGGAGTCCCCGATCTGCGGATGATCGCCGGCAGCGGGTCGTCGATGTGCAGCGAGAACGCGAGGGCCCCGTCGACATGGCCGCCCGCCAGATACCGGGCGATCCGCCCGAAGTCGCCGGGACCTTCGAGCAGGAGCAGCACCAACTGCGTGTCGTGGGCGGTCAGTTCCTTGCTGATACCGCGTATCTGCTGTGAGAAGAACGGGTCCGAGAAGATCCGGATCTCCGGCTCGGCGATGATGACGGCGACCGCGCCCGTCCGCCGGGTGACCAGCGTGCGCGCCGCGTGGTTCGGCACGTACCCCAGCTCCTCCACGGCCCTGAGCACCTTGTCGACCAGCGGCTGCCGCACCCCGGCGCCGCCGTTGACCACCCGGGACGCGGTGGCACGGGAGACGCCGGCACGGGCCGCGACGGCTTCCAGCGTGGGCCGGGACCCAGGTGACTGCTCGGGCAAGGCGGGCGCTCCTCGTCGGTTCGGGTGCCCGTACGGGCACCGGACCGGTACAGGGTATCCGTTGCCCCCTCCACGCAGAGAGCGCTCCCAAGCACTCGTCCGCCCGCCTCAGCAGGGACGGCGCGTATCTCCCGACATACGGCTGATCGCGGACAACCCTCTGTCGCACCGCTGTTCACCGGAGTACGTTTCCGCCCCATGGAATTCCGTTCACCGGGCATGTGTCCCGTCGGACCACCCGCCGAGCATCGGAGACCGCACCTGATGACGCCCCGGATTCGCACGCTCGTCCTGTCGGTGGCCGCGGCCGCCCTCGTCGTCCCCCTCACCGCGCTTCCCTCGTCGGCCGTCTCCTCCGCCCCGGCCGACACCCCGCCGCGTACCGGCTTCGAGGAGAGCGACGGCGCCGAGTGGACCACCCTGGCGCGGGAGCAGGAATTCCTCGCCGCCGTCGACCGCGGCGGCGACCGGGTCGCCGTCAGCACCATCGGCACCACCAAGCAGGGCCGCCCGCTCAACCTCGTCGAGTTGGGCAACAAGCGCTCGGTGACCAGCCTCCTGCTGATCTGCAGCCAGCACGGCGACGAGCCCTCGGGCCGTGAGGCCTGCCTCACCACCGTCCGCGACCTGGCCTATCCCAAGGACCGGGCGACGAAGCGCTTCCTGGACCGTACGAGTGTGCTGGTCGTCCCGACCGCCAACCCCGACGGCCGGGCCGCCGACACCCGCGGCAACTCCGACGGCGTCGACATCAACCGCGACCACATCGCGCTCAAGACGGCCGAGGGCCGCACCATGGCCGCCCTCACGCGCGACCGCGAGCCCGACGTCATCTACGACCTGCACGAGTACGGCGCCACGCCGCCGTACTACGACAAGGATCTCTTCGACCTCTGGCCGCGTAATCTCAACACCTCCTCCCGTGTGCACAAGGAGGCGCGGACCCTGTCGGAGGCGTACGTGCGCCCGGCCGCCCGCGCCGGTGACCACTCCATCGGCACGTACGGCATCTGGACCGACCCCGTCACCGGCGACCCGATCAAGCAGACCGCGGGCGACGGCCAGGAGCGCATCCTGCGCAACGCCTCCGGCGTCAAGCACTCCGTCGGCCTGCTCATCGAGAGCCGTGTCGACCCGAGGTCCGAGGCCGAGGAGAACGATCCCGCGCTGAACCACCGGCGCCGTGTCGACAGTCAACTCGACTCCCTGAAGGGCCTGTTCGGATACGCCGACGAGCGTCGCGTACAGCTCTCCGCCGCCACCGCGCTCTCCCGCGCCGCCGGACTTCTCGACCGCGGCACGGTCTACCTCGGCGGCGGCGACAACGAGCCCGCGACACCCGAGGACACCGTCCGGAACCCGCCCTGCGGCTACCGGCTCGACGCCGCCCAGTACGCGGATGTGAAGGACGAACTGGCGTTGCACGGCGTGAAGGCCCTGCCCGCGCGCGGTGACGGTGCGTTCGTGCCGCTGCGCCAGTCCCAGCGCAAACTGGTGCCGCTCCTTCTCGACGGACGCGCCACCTACCACCTCACCGTCGGACAACCAGTGGAGACTTGTTGATAGAAAGAGATCCACTTCACATGTGCTAAGGCGTAACGGAGCGCCGACGCATGCTCCGTGAAACCCCGAAAGGTGTTGCTCGTGTCGCAGGACAGTCAGAAATCGGGAGCCGAAGGAGGCCCGCCGCCGGTCACGACGGCCGGGCCGGGTCATCCCCAGGACTCCCAACACCCCCAGACCGACCGGGTGGTGTTCGGTGTCACGGCCGTCCTCACGCTCGCCTTCGTGGTCTGGGGGACGGTCGCCACCGACTCGCTGGAGAGCGCGTCGAACTCCATGCTCTCCGGCCTGATCCACAACGGTGGCTGGGCCTTCGTCCTGGTGGCCTCGGGCTTCGTGGTCTTCGCCCTCTGGCTGGCGATCAGCCGCTACGGCAAGATCACACTCGGTGAGGAGGGTGAGAAGCCCGAGTTCAGGACCGTCTCCTGGGTCGCCATGATGTTCAGCGCCGGTATGGGCATCGGCCTGATGTTCTTCGGCGTGAACGAACCTCTCACCTTCTTCACCGACCCGCCCCCCGGCACCAACCCCCCGGACGCCGCGGCGGCGGCCGAGACCGCCATGGCGACCACGCTGTTCCACTGGACCCTGCACCCCTGGGCCATCTACGCCGTGGTCGGGCTCGCCATCGCGTACAGCACCTTCCGGCGCAAGCGGCGTCAGACGATCAGCGCGGTCTTCGTGCCGCTCATCGGCGAGAAGCACGCGTACGGCGCCCCCGGCCGCGTCATCGACATCCTCGCCATCTTCGCGACGCTCTTCGGCTCGGCCGCCTCGCTGGGCCTCGGCGCCCTCCAGATCGGCAGCGGCTTCACCGAGCTGAACTGGCGGGACAACGTCAGCACCGCACTGCTCGTCACCATCATCGCCGTCCTGACCGTGGCGTTCGTGGCCTCGGCGGTCTCCGGCGTCGAGAAGGGCATCCAGTGGCTCTCCAACACCAACATGGTGCTGGCGCTGTTCCTCGCCCTGTTCGTGTTCATCGCCGGCCCGACCGTCTTCATTCTCGACCTGCTGCCGACGTCGATCGCGGCCTACTTCGGTGACCTCGCCGAACTCGCGGGCCGGACCGAGGCCAGCAGCGGCCGGGGCGTCGCCGAGTGGCTCGGCAGCTGGACGGTCTTCTACTGGGCCTGGTGGATCTCCTGGACGCCCTTCGTCGGCATGTTCATCGCCCGGATCAGCCGCGGCCGGACGATCCGTCAGTTCGTGGGCGGCGTCATCCTCGTACCGAGCACCGTGAGCCTGATCTGGTTCGCCATCTTCGGCGGATCGGCCATCAGGCTCCAGCGGCGCGAGGGTGACCTCAGCAACGAGGCGACGGCCGAGGGCCAGCTCTTCCAACTGCTCCAGGACTTCCCGATCGCCACCGTCACCAGCGTGCTGGTGATGATCCTCGTCGGTATCTTCTTCGTCTCCGGCGCCGACGCCGCGTCCATCGTGATGGGCACCCTCTCCCAGAAGGGCCACTTCGAACCCAGCAAGTACGTGATCGTCTTCTGGGGTGTGGTGACCGGCGCCGTCGCGGCAGTGATGCTGCTCGTCGGCGACGGCCAGAAGGACGCGCTCCAGGGGCTCCAGAACATGACGATCCTCGTCGCCGCGCCCTTCGCGCTCGTCATGATCGGCATGTGTGTGGCCCTCGTGCGCGACCTGCGCCACGACCCGCTGATCCTCCGTGAGGAACGGGGCGTCGAGGTCGTCGAGTCGGCGGTCATCGCCGGACACGAGCAGTACGACGGCGACTTCGAGATCCGGATCGGCCCGACGCCCGAGGACGATCCGACCGGAAGCACCCCGGAGACCTCGGCCCCACGCTGAGCCGGCCGTACGTCTCCCAGGAGGCCGCCCGGCGGGTTCACCCCGCCAGCCGGGCGGCCTCCTCCGCGCAGCCCCAAGCCACGGTGACGCCCGCGCCACCGTGGCCGTAGTTGTGCACCAGCCGTGTCCCGCCCGGCAGTTGGACGGCCTCGACCCGTACGCCAGGCCGCGCCGGACGCAGCCCCACCCGGTGCGCGAGCACCCGCGCGCCCCGCACCTGAGGCCGCAGCGCCGCGCAGCGCTCGACGATGTCGGCGGCGGTCACCGGGTCGGGACGCGGGTCCCACGCGTGGTCCTCGGCGGTCCCGCCGAGTATCAGGCCGAACGGCTGGGGGAAGAGGTACGACGTACCGGACCCGCCCCCGCCCTTGGACACCAGCCACTCCTCGATCCCCGGGTTCTCGACCACCACGAGCTGTCCGCGCACCGGAAACACCGACGCGTCGGGCACCAGCTCACGGGCGCCGAGCCCGGAGCAGTTCACCACGACGGCGGCCTCGGCCGCCGCCTCCGCCAAGGAGCCGACCGTACGCCGCTCCACGCTTCCGCCGGCCGCGCGCAGCCGCTCCTCCAGATACCGCAGATGCGTCGGCATGTCGATCAGCGGCAGCCGGCCCCGCAAGCCCTGACCGCACCCGGCGGGCAGCTCGTCGGCCCGTGCCTCCCGCAGCTCGGGCAGCTCCGCCGCCCAACTCCCCAGCCCGGCGAGGGCGGTGTCGGTCATCAGGCCCGCCACCACGCGGACGCCCGTCGTCGCCGGATCCCGGGCCAGCGCCACGTACTCGCGCAACGACCGCAGGGACCACGGCCCGACCAGCTCGGCGGGCTCGATCCGGTACGGCCAGAACAGCGCGCCCGCCACCGCCGACGTGGTGCGCGCGGCGGCGTCCCGCGACCACACGCGCACCCGCCGGCGGCCCCGTCGCTCCCCCCGCCCCTGCTCGGCGAGCACGACGGCGGTCGTCAGCCCGACGACCCCGCCACCGACCACGATCACCGTGTCACTCATGCCGGGACCGTAGCGGAGACAGAATTCGTTGGACATCCCGGTGGTCCGCGGGCGAAGCTCGACCCCCGTACGACATGACCGACGATGGCCCCGGCGAGCCGCGAATCGCCGCACGACATGCATCCCGAGTCCCGGAGGCCGACGGCCTCGCGCCGATGACGGCGATCCGCCCCCGTACCCGCGACGAACTGCGCCGCAGCCGCCGCCCACGCTCCCACTCCTGCTGGGACCACCTGTACGCGGCGCCGCTGTGGCCGCTGCACGGGGCCAACCTCGGCACCCTCGCCCGCACCTGCGACGCGGTCGGCGCGTGCCTCGTGCTCCCGCGCCTCCCATGGGTCCCGGAGGCGCTCGCCCGCGGCAACACCCTGCGCAGACCCGTGTGCGTCCACTGGACGGGCGATCCGCTCGGCTGGCTGGGCAAGCAGCGGGAGCGCGGCGCACGCGTCGTCGGGGTGGAACTCGCCGACGAGGCGGTACGCCTCGCGGACCTGCCCGCCGCCCGGCAGCCCACGGTGATGGTCCTCGGCCACGAACAGCACGGCATCCCACCCGAAGCGCTCGACCTGCTGGACACCTGCGTGGAGATCCCCATGATCGGCACGGGCGCCAGCCTCAACGTCGCCGTGGCCGGCAGCCTGGCCCTCTACAGACTGGCGGGGCTGCTGTGACCACGGGCCTCGGCCCCTGGGTCGTGTCTTCGAAGTCCCGCCTGGCCCGCGACGCCTGGCACGGCACCTCGCCGCGTTGTCGGAGTCGGCCGAGTACGCCCGGTACGAGGCCGGTCCTCCGCCTTGCGATGCACCGCACCAGACCCCGCGGGCCCCGCCCTGCGGGCGGACGGCGCTACTTCGAAGACACGACCCCGGGGCGTGGGGCCGGAAGGCAGCGCTGTCCTCGGCCGTGCGACGCACCGCACCGGCCGCCGCCCGGCCCGCCCCGCGGGCGGACGGCGCCACCCTCCGGACACGCCCTAGAATCGACGGTCTGATGACTGCCACTCTCGTCGCCAAGAATCTCGCCGCCGGACACGGCGACCGCTCACTCTTCGCGGAGCTCGACCTCGTCGTCGCGCCCGGCGACGTGATCGGTCTCGTCGGGGTCAACGGAGCCGGGAAGTCGACCCTGCTCCGGCTGCTCGCCGGGCTCGACACACCCGAGGACGGGGTGCTGAGCCTCTCCCCGCCGAGCGCGACCGTCGGCCACCTCCCGCAGGAGCCCGAGCGCCACCCCGGCGAATCCGTACGGGAATTCCTCGCCCGGCGTACGGGCGTCACCGACGCCCAGACCACCCTCGACGCGGCCACCCAGGCCCTGGTCGACGGCGCGCCCGGCGCGGACGACGCGTACGCCGTCGGTCTGGAGCGCTGGCTCGGGCTCGGCGGCGCGGACCTCGACGAACGAGCCGAGGAGGTGGCCGCGTCCCTGGGCCTGACCGTCGGGCTCGACCAGCCGATGACCGCACTCTCCGGCGGCGAGGCGGCCCGCGCCGGTCTCGCGTCCCTGCTGCTGTCCCGCTACGACGTCTTCCTCCTGGACGAGCCGACGAACGACCTCGATCTCGACGGCCTCGAACGCCTCGAATCCTTCGTCACGGGCCTCCGCGCGGGCACGGTCCTCGTCAGCCACGACCGCGAGTTCCTCACCCGCACCGTCACCAAGGTCCTCGAACTCGACCTGGCCCAGCAGCAGGTCAATCTCTTCGGCGGCGGCTACGCGGCGTATCTCGAAGAACGCGAGCGGGCCAGGCAGCACGCCCGCGAGGAGTACGACGAGTACGCCGACAAGCGCTCGTCGCTCCAGGGACGCGCCCATATGCAGCGCTCCTGGATGGAGAAGGGCGTCAAGAACGCGCGCCGCAAGGCGACGGACAACGACAAGATGGCCCGTAAGCTGCGCTCCGAGTCCACGGAGAAGCAGGCCGCGAAGGCCCGTCAGACCCAGCGTCTGATCGAGCGCCTGGACGCCGAGGCCGTCGACGAGCCCCGCAAGGAGTGGGAACTCCAGATGGAGATCGCCTCGGCCCCGCGCTCCGGTTCGGTCGTCGCGACGCTGAACGGCGCCGAAGTCCGGCGCGGCGACTTCCACTTCGGGCCCGCGTCGCTCCAGATCGACTGGGCGGACAGGGTCGCCATCACGGGGGCGAACGGCGCGGGCAAGTCCACCCTGCTGGCGCTCCTCCTCGGCCGGCTGTCACCCGACACGGGCGCGGCGTCACTGGGCTCGGGCGTGGTGGTGGGCGAGGTCGACCAGGCCCGCGCGCTGTTCTACGGCACGGAGACGCTGCTCGACGCGTTCTGCGCGGCCGTCCCGGACACGGAACCGGCCGAAGTCCGCACGCTGCTGGCGAAGTTCGGCCTCAAGGCGGCCCACGTACTGCGCCCGGCGACAACGCTCTCCCCGGGCGAACGCACCCGCGCGGCCCTGGCGCTGCTCCAGGGCCGGGGAGTGAACCTGCTGGTCCTGGACGAGCCGACGAACCATCTCGACCTGGCGGCGATCGAGCAACTGGAGTCGGCGCTCGACTCGTACGAGGGAACACTGCTGCTGGTCACACACGACCGCCGAATGCTGGAGTCCGTCCGCACGAGCCGCCGCATCGAGATCACGACGGGCAGGGTCACGGAGTCCTGAGGCGGGCGCCGGGCCGGGGTCCGTCCTCAACCGCCGGACGGGCCGGACAAGTCCGCAGGCCCGCAAGCCCGCAGGCCCGCCCGGTCACACGGAACGGCGCGCGCCGGGAGGACAGGACCCGGGGCTTGTCGTTCGGGCCCTGCCGGGCCCGCAGTCCCGTGGGGACGTCGCCCGCCGCCGCGCCGGACGCCCGCGCTCCCGCCGGGGCGGGACCGCGGGTCACCGTCCGCGTCAGTCGCCGAGCCCCGCCCTCCGCAGCGCGTCGGCCATCGCGCTGTTCGCCGGTGCCGGCTTCGCCGGTGGCTGACGCCTCGCGCCGCCGCGGTCACCACCCCGGTCGCCGCCGCCCGACCCGCGCTGCTTGCCACCGCCGCCACCGCCACCGCGCCTCTGCTGCGGCGCCCGCTCGCCGTCACCGCCGCTCCCGCCCGCGGGAGCCTGGGCCTCGTCGTCCAGGCGCAGCGTCAGCGAGATCCGCTTGCGCGGGATGTCGACCTCCCGCACCTTCACCTTCACCACGTCACCCGGCTTCACGACATCGCGCGGGTCCTTCACGAACGTCTTCGACATCGCCGACACGTGCACCAGCCCGTCCTGGTGCACCCCGATGTCCACGAACGCGCCGAACGCCGCCACGTTCGTGACCACGCCCTCCAGCACCATCCCGGCGGTGAGATCGCCGATCTTCTCGACGCCGTCCTTGAACGTCGCCGTCTTGAACGCGGGTCGCGGGTCCCGCCCCGGCTTCTCCAGCTCGCGCAGGATGTCCGTGACCGTCGGCAGACCGAACGCGTCGCTGACGTAGTCGGCGGGCCGCATCGAGCGCAGCGCGCCCGCGTTGCCCATCAGGGTCGCGACCTCGCTGCCCGTCGTCTTCACCATCGCGCGGACGACCGGATACGCCTCCGGGTGGACGGACGACGCGTCCAGCGGATCGTCGCCGTCCCGGATCCGCAGGAAGCCCGCGCACTGCTCGTACGCCTTCGGGCCCAGCCGGGCCACGTCCTTCAGCGCGCGCCGCGAGCGGAAGGGGCCGTTGGAGTCCCGGTGGGAGACGATGTTCTCCGCGAGGCCGGCGCCGATGCCGGAGACCCGCGAGAGCAGCGGGGCGGACGCCGTGTTGACGTCGACTCCGACGCCGTTCACACAGTCCTCGACGACCGCGTCGAGCGAGCGCGAGAGCTTCACCTCGGACAGGTCGTGCTGGTACTGGCCGACGCCGATGGACTTCGGGTCGATCTTGACCAGCTCGGCGAGCGGGTCCTGGAGGCGCCTGGCGATCGAGACGGCGCCGCGGATCGACACGTCGAGGTCGGGCAGCTCCTGGGAGGCGAACGCGGAGGCGGAGTACACGGAGGCGCCCGCCTCCGAGACCATCACCTTGGTGAGCTTCAACTCCGGGTGTTTCGCGATTAGTTCGGTCGCCAGCTTGTCCGTCTCGCGGGACGCCGTACCGTTGCCGATGGCGATCAGGTCGACGGAGTGCGCGGCGCAGAGCCGCGCGAGCTTGGCCAGGGACTCGTCCCACTTGTTCGCCGGGACGTGCGGATAGATCGTGTCGATGCCGACGACCTTGCCCGTCGAGTCGACGACGGCGACCTTGACCCCCGTACGGAAGCCCGGGTCGAGCCCGAGCGTGGCGCGGGTCCCCGCGGGCGCGGCCAGCAGCAGATCGCGCAGGTTCGACGCGAAGACCCGTACCGCCTCGTCCTCGGCGGCCGTGCGCAGCCGAAGGCGCAGGTCGATGCCGAGGTGGACGAGGATCCGGGTGCGCCAGGCCCAACGGACCGTGTCGGCTAGCCACTTGTCGCCGGGCCGGCCGCGGTCCGCGACGCCGAAGCGGCGCGCGACCATGTTCTCGTACGCGCTCGGGCCCGGCAGCGCGTCGGCGTCGTCGGACTCCGGCTCCAGGCTGAGGTCCAGGACCTCCTCCTTCTCGCCCCGGAAGAGCGCGAGCATGCGGTGCGAGGGGAGCGCGGTGAAGCCTTCGGCGAAGTCGAAGTAGTCCGCGAACTTGGCGGCGGGGCCCTCCGTGGCGTTGCCCTTGCCCTCCCGGACCTTCGCCGTGAGCCGGCCGCGCGTCCACATGCGCTCCCTCAGCTCACCGATGAGATCGGCGTCCTCGGAGAAGCGCTCGGTGAGGATGGCGCGGGAGCCGTCCAGCGCGGCGGCGGCGTCCGCGACACCCTTCTCGGTGTCGACGAACGCCGCCGCGGCCGTCAGGGGGTCCACCGACGGATTGTTCAGCAGGCCCTCTGCCAGCGGTTCGAGGCCGGCCTCACGGGCGATCTGCGCCTTCGTGCGCCGCTTGGGCTTGAACGGCAGATAGATGTCCTCGAGCCGCGACTTGGTGTCGGCGGCCCGGATCCGCGCCTCCAGAGCCTCGTCCAGCTTGCCCTGTTCGCGTACGGACTCCAGGATCGCCGTCCGGCGGTCCTCAAGTTCGCGGAGGTAGCGCAACCGCTCTTCGAGCGTGCGCAACTGCGCGTCGTCGAGCATCTCGGTCGCTTCCTTGCGGTAGCGAGCGATGAACGGCACGGTCGACCCGCCGTCCAGCAGCTCGACGGCCGCCTTCACCTGCCGCTCGCGTACGCCGAGTTCCCCGGCGATCCTGCCTTCGATGGACGTCGTCACGTTCTCCCCGACTCGGCTCTCGTGCTGGCTGTGCTTGTGCCTGCATTGTGCCGGGTGGCCGGGGGCCGTGTCGCGCACCCTCTCGGACGGACGGGACCAAGAAGTCGTGGGGGACGCGGCCGTGTCAGGCGCGGCGGGCGCGACCGCCGCCGCGGGAGCCGCGCGAGGCGCCGCCGAACAGCTTGGCGACGAGCCGGAACGGCAGGGTGACCACGGTGGCGATGGCGCCACCGACGGCGCGAAGTGCATCTGCGATGGCACGCATGACGGAAACCTCCTGATAGACACGCGGGTCGGTCGTGCTGACCCGCACTCTCCGGTTTGCCGCTCAGCGCGCTCGCAAACGTCAGCGCTTCCCTATGAGGTCCGCCGGGAAGGCTCCGGCACCGGCCGCGGCCAGGAGGAATCCACCCGCCAGTTCGGTGAGGCGCTCCACCCCGTCGGCGCCCAGATGCTCGTACGGCGCGGTGTCCAGCCGGTCCGTGTGCTCCTCCAGGCCGGCGCGGAGCGAGGTCCCCGCCTCGGTCAGCTCGCCCGCGTCGTCCAGCAGCCCCCGCTCCCGCAGCCGCCCGGCCGCGGCGTCCCAGTCCGTACGGTGCCAGCCCCGCGTACCGAGCACCCAGCGCGGGGACATGCCCTTGCCGGTCGCCGTGTGGCTGACGAGCGCCTCGACCGGGTCGAGCCCGGCGGACAGCAGCGCGGTGAGGTGACCGTCGCCGCGGTGCTCCCGCAGCAGCGTCGCCGCGTGCCAGTAGACGAGGTGCGGCTGCTCGGGGACCGGCAGATCGGCGTGCGCGGCGTAGAGGGGCCGGGCGTGTCGGGTGCACGCCTCGGTGGCGCGCAGCGCGAGCCGGGCCGCCTCGGCCATCTCGTCGGACGCGACGGCCTCCTCACCGAGGACGCGCCGCAGGGTGGAGTCGACGGCGCGCAGCCGGGCGTCGAGCACGGTCTCGGGCGAGGCGACCCGCCATACGGCGGGGATGTGCCGGGCGACCAGCTCGTAGCTGAAGTTGTAGAAGGCGGCGGCGATCACGCCGGGCCCGACCGCGCCCATCGCGGCGCCGCGCCCGGCGAAGTAGGCGGCCCTCGGGTCGTCGACACCGACCCCGGCGAGTTCCTTGGCGAGGTCCGGGGAGAAGTAGACCGTCGAGTGGAGCGGATTGACGGCGTTGTGGCAGCGGCGTCCGGCGCGCGGGGCGAGAGTGGTCATGCCCGTACGTTACCGACTGGTCGGTACGGCCGAAAGCCCCGGTACCCGGCACGCCCCCGGAGGCCCCGCGGGCTCAGTCCCGCACCGTCCACCCGAACCGCGGCGTCCTGCGCTCCAGGAACGCCGCCACGCCCTCCGCCCGGTCCCCGCTGCCGCGCGCCTGCCCGTCCCAGTGGGCGTCCCGGTCCTCGCGGCCCGTCGCGTACTCCTTCGCCGCCGCCTGGGTGAGCTGCGAGCGCGCGGCCAGTACCCGGGTGAACTCGGCCACCCGCTTGCCCAGTTCACCCGGCGCGAGCACCTCGTCCACCAGGCCGACCCGCAGGGCCCGCTCGGTCTCGATCAACTCACCGGAGAACAACAGGTACTTGGCGGTCGACGGACCGACCAGGGAGACCAGCCGCCGGGTCGACGACGACCGGTAGACGACGCCGAGCTTCGCGGGCGTGATCCCGAACCGCGCGCCTTCCTCCGCGAACCGCAGGTCGCACGCGACCGCCAACTGGGCGCCGCCGCCCACGCAGTAGCCCCGTACGGCCGCCAGCGTCGGCTTGGGGAACGCGGCCAGCGCCTCCTCCGCCGCCACGCTGAGATCCTGTATCGCGTCGCCGGGCTCGCGCAGCGCCCCGATGTCGGCGCCCGCGCTGAAGGAGTCGCCGGCCCCGGTGAGCACCAGGGCGCGCACGGCGGGATCCGTCGCCATCCCGGCCAGCAGTCCGGGCAGCGCCCGCCACATCGACGGGGTCAGCGCGTTGCGCTTGGCGGGATGCGTGATGGTCACGGTGGCGACCCCGTCGGCGACGGCGGCGGTCAGCCGTGGCGGCGCGGGCTCGGTGGGCGTGCGCTCGGCGGGCGTGGGCTCCATGCGCCGGATGCTATCCGCGCACGGTGAACGGGTGATCACGAAGGGGCTGGAACACGACACGGTCGGTCAGCTGCCCAACAGGCTCGGACGAGCCCGGACACAATCCATCGATAGGCGCTGACTTCTGTTCAGTGCCATGGTCGGTCCCGCCTTGTTCCCAAGACTCGGTCCCCTGTGCACAGCGCGCCGGGAGCGCTGGGGAACCGAGGGTGGGTGCCGCGGAGATGGAGAGCCTCGGGAGTGTTCCGGGCAGACCGAAGCCGTACGAGGGGGTCTGGCGCTTCACGGCCCCGGCCGTGGAGATCTCCGTGCCCCAGGCCCGGCACGCCGTACGTGACCTGCTGGACCGGCAGGGCGCTCCGGCGTCCGAAGAGACCGTCCAGGGGCTGCTGCTCATCGTCTCGGAGCTGGTGACCAACGCCGTACGGCACGCGGCCCTGCTGTCGCCGGAGCTCGCGGTGGAGATCGCCATCGCCGCCGACTGGGTCCGGGTGTCCGTGGAGGACAACCACCCGTACCGGCCGAAGGCGCTGGAGCGGGACTACGCGCAGACCGGCGGGCGCGGTCTGCTGCTCGTACGGGAGATCACCCTGGAGGCGGGCGGCACCTGCGACGCCGAGCACACGGCGACCGGCGGGAAGATCGTCTGGGCGCTGCTCCCGCTGACGCCCGACGCCGTCGTGGTGCCCGCCCGGACCCCCGCGACGCGGGAGGAGCGGGAGGGCGCCGGCGGCCCCGTCACCAGCCCCCGGCCGGCCCCGTGAGTTCCTTGATCGCCGGACGCGCCGAGTCCAGCACGGTCATGAACCAGGCGGAGAACGTCGCCGACCGGTGCCGCTCGGCCAGCTCCGCCGGTGTGACGAACGCCGTGTCGCCGATCTCCGTCGGGTCCGGTCGCAGCGTCGTCTGCGCGAGTCCCACGAAGAGGTGGTTGTACTCCTGCTCGACCAGCCCGGACGCCGGGTCCGGGTGGTTGTAGCGGACCGTGCCCGCCTCGGCGAGCAGCGTGGGCGAGATGCCGAGCTCCTCGTACGTGCGCCGGGCGGCGGCGGCGAAGGGCGCCTCGTCCGGATACGGGTGCCCGCAGCAGGTGTTCGACCAGACGCCGGGGGAGTGGTACTTGCCGAGCGCGCGGCGCTGGATCAACAGCCTGCCCTGCTCGTCGAAGAGGAACACGGAGAACGCCCGGTGCAGCTGACCCGGTGCCTGATGTGCCGCGAGCTTCTCGGCCGTGCCGATGGTGTTGCCGTCCTCGTCGACCAGCTCCACCATGATCGCTTCTTGTACGCCGTTGGGCGAGCTGCTCGGGGCAGTGACAGGTGTGGTCGGCATAGCCATCCTTCGCTTCGGTCCTCGGCCCCCAAGTCTGCCGTACAAGAGCGTCTTGTCCGTACTTCCGCGAAACGGGCATGTCCGCCCCCGCGATGTGCTCCGCGGGGGCGGACAGGGTGTGTTACGTCCCGGCTCCCGCCGGGGTGGGGACCGTCACACCACCGGCTTCGCGTGCGCCCCTCCGGCGCTCTCCGACGGGGCCGGACGCAGGACGTAGCCGGTGTAGCCGTACTCCGTGCCGTGCTCGCGGCGCATCGCGATCTCCGCACGGGTCGCGGCGAGCGCCCGCGCCATGCCGGGCGCCCGCCCGTCGGCCGAGTCGGCCCGCGCGCCGAGCGGCCCGTAGTACTCGTCCCAGTCGCTCTCCGGCTGCCGGTACACCTCCCGCACGGTGTATCCGGCGGCGACGGCCGCCGCCGCGTTCTCCTCGGTCGTACGGAGCGCGTACTGCCCGTCCCAGAAGGCTCGCGCCTCGGCGCTCGGCTCGGCCTTCGTCCACTCGCACTCGGTGACGACGAGCGCGCCGCCGGGTGCGAGCAGCCGCCGCCAGCGGCCGAGGCCGTTGTCGAAGCCGATGGAGTAGATCGAGCTCTCCGCCCAGATCAGGTCGAACGAACCGTCCGGGTAGGGGAGTTCGGCCATGTCCGCCGTCTCCGCGCTGATCGATCCGGTGAGGCCGCGGGCGGCGGCACCGCGCCGCAGCTCGTCGAGGAACGGCTCGTGCAGATCGACGGCGGTCACCCGCGCGCCGGCCTCGGCGGCCAGCAGGAGCGACACCCGCCCGGGGCCGCAGCCCAGGTCGAGCGCGCGCGGGTTCGACGGCAGCGGTCCGGCGAAGGACAGCAGCCGCCGGGTGGTGGCGTCGGAGCCGGGACCCTGCCGCGGCAGACCGCGGTGCAGGGCGAAGAAGGCGTCGTGAACGTCGGAGTGGGCCGACGGGTCGTGTGTGTCGTTGTCGGACAACGTGAGAACCCTTTGGGTGAGGGGCTCCGGCCGACACGGGGCCGCTGTGGTGCGGACCGGTCAGCCGGTGGCCCGGAAGACGAGGAAGGACCGTGTGCCGCGCGCGGCGGCCTCCACTGCGACGGTCATCAACCTCAGCTCCTCTCACGACGGGGGAGACGCTGCCGTCTCCGGCCGGGACTCTAACAGGGGCCCGCACCGCGGGCCCATCCGAATTCCGGCCCCGGCGGCACCGCTCAGTGGCAGAGGTTCGCCTCGTGCTCGGCGTGACCGACCGGCTCCAGCTGGAAGGTGCAGTGCTCCACGTCGAAGTGGTCGCCGAGGCAGCCCTGCAGATCGTGGAGCATCTTCTCGTGCCCGACGCTGCTCAGCACGGACTGGCTCACCACCACGTGCGCCGAGAGCACCGGCATGCCCGAGGTGATCGTCCAGGCGTGCAGGTCGTGCACGTCCTCCACGCCGGGGAGCGCCACCATGTGCGCCCTGACCTCGGCCATGTCCACGCCCTTGGGCGCCGCCTCCAGCAGCACGTTCAGCGTCTCGCGCAGCAGCTTCACCGTCCGGGGGACGATCATCAGACCGATCACCAGGGACGCGATCGGGTCGGCCGCCTGCCAGCCGGTGGTCAGGATGACCGTCGCCGAGATCAGGACGGCGACCGAGCCGAGCGTGTCGGCCAGCACTTCCAGATACGCGCCGCGCACATTGAGGCTCTCCTTCTGCCCGCGCATCAGCAGGGAGAGGGAGATCAGGTTGGCGACCATGCCGACGGCCGCGAAGATGATCGTGAGCCCGCCGTTGGTGTCGGCGGGGGTGATGAAGCGCTCGACCGCCTCGAAGAGCAGGAAGCCTCCGACGCCGAGCAGCAGCAGACAGTTGGCGAGCGCGGCCAGGATCTCGGCGCGGGCGAGGCCGAACGTGCGGTTCCCGGTCGGCGGCCGGTTCGCGAAGTGGACCGCGAGCAGCGCCAGGGCCAGACCGACGGCGTCCGTCGCCATGTGAGCGGCGTCGGCGATCAGGGCCAGGGAGTCGGACGCGATGCCACCGATGATCTCCATGACCATGACGGACAGGGTGATCCCCAGCGCGATCCGCAGCCGCCCCTTGTACGCGGCGGTCGCGGTCCCCGGCGGCGCACCGCCGTGCGTGTGCCCGTGATCGTGCCCAGCCCCCATGAGGTTGCCTCCCGGTCAGTTCCGTCGTGCCGACGCGGCCCAGTGAACTACGGGTGGGGGGTATCGAGCAACACGGGACTGAACACCGTTGTCATTCCCTCTGACCTGCGGGAACGCCCGCAGGTCAGCGAAGTGACAAGATCTTTTACGGGTCAGTCGGCGGGCAGCTCGGGGTGGCGCAGCCGCCAGCCCTCCCACGCCGATTCGACCATCTCGCGTACCCCGCGCCGGGCCGTCCAGCCCAGGTCCGTGGTGATCGCGTCGATCGACGCGACGGCCTTCGCAGCGTCGCCCGCCCGGCGCGGCTCGACGACCGGGGGAGTCGTACGGCCGGTGACCTCCGCCACCAGATCCGCGAGTTCACGCACCGACACCCCCTCACCGCGCCCGATGTTGTACGTCAGGTCCCCGGGCACCTCCCGCGCGGCCAGCCGCCGGGCCACCGCGAGATGGGCGTCGGCGAGATCCGCGACGTGGATGTAGTCCCGTACGCAGGTGCCGTCCGGCGTCGGATAGTCCGCGCCGAAGATCCGCATCGGCTCACCGCGGGTGATCCGGTCGAAGAACATCGGGATGATGTTGAACACCCCGGTGTCCGCCAGCTCGGGGCGCGCCGCACCCGCCACGTTGAAGTAGCGCAGACACGCGGTGGACAGTGAGTGGGCCCGCCCGGTGGCGCGTACCAGCCACTCGCCCGTGAGCTTCGTCTCGCCGTACGGGTTGATCGGCACGGCGGGGGTCCGCTCGGTGATCAGCTCCACATCGGGCACGCCGTACACGGCGGCCGACGACGAGAACAGGAACCGCTCGACCCCCGCGTCGACCACGGCCTCCAGCAGCACGGTGAGACCGTGCACATTCTCCCGGTAGTAGGCGAGCGGCCGCTCGACCGATTCGCCGACCTGCTTCTTGGCGGCGAGATGCACCACACCGGTCACGGCGTGGTCGGCCAGCGCCCGGTCGACGACCTCCCGGTCGAGCAACGAGCCCCGCACCAGGGGGATTTCGGCGGGCAGCCGGTCCGCGACGCCGGACGAGACGTTGTCGAGGACGACAACCCGTTCACCCGCCTCCGTCATGGACCGCGCCACATGCGCCCCGATGTACCCCGCTCCACCTGTGATCAGCCAAGTCATGCCGTCACCATAGAGCCTGCCGCGAGACGGCCCCGGTGGTCGTACGGTTACCGGACGTTCACCTGGCGGTCGCGGCTTCGACGGTGCAGACCATGTGGAGTCGGATATGTCTAACGGGACCCGCGCGGGTCCCTGACGGCCACGGTTTGTGAGGCGGGGCACCCATCGACAATGATGATCTCCCGGCGGGTCGGAATTGGCCCGGCTCATGGCGTCCGGGGCGTGAACGGGCAGTGAACTCGGTCTTCCGTTCATCCGATAGCCTCTGCCGACATGCCGCCGACCCGGATCCCGGGCAGAGCCGCCGCGCGGCCGCCCGCAGTGTCAAGGAGTGAATTCGTCTGTCGACCGCCATCCTCACCGGTACGCCGGTACCCGGATCGCCGCTCGAAGGCGATCTGCGGTCGCTGGGATTCGAAGTGCGCACCGCGCCCGACGCGGCGGCGGCCCTCGGCCTGCTCGCCTCGGCGCCCGCCGCGGACCGCGTCGCCCTCGTGGACCAGCGCTTCGTCGGTCATCTCCACGCCCTTCGGCTGGCGTTGACGGACCCCCGGTTCCCGGCGGCGGCCGTCACCGGCGCGCTGACCGCTCAACCCGAGGTGCGCGCCGCGCTGTCCGTGGCGCTGGCCACCGTGACCGACGGCACCGCCGCGGACCGTAAGGACGCCCCCGCCGTACGGACCGGTGGCGCCGGCCTCGTGACCGAGGCCGACCAGCCCGTCACGCACACCGCGTCCGCCACCGGGCCCGCCGCCTCCGAACTCCCGCTCGCCGACCGGGTGAGCGCCGCGCTCGAAACCGACGGCACCGCCGTACAGCACCCCGAACTCGGCTCGCTCGTCGCCGCCGTCCCCGCCGGGCAGGCCGACCGCGAACAGGCGCTCGCCGCCGTCGCGGCCGTCGACGACGAGGCCGTACGGCTGCGCTCCGCCGTGAAGGCGCGTGACGGTTTCTTCACCACCTTCTGCATCAGCCCCTACTCCCGCTACCTCGCCCGCTGGTGCGCCCGGCGCGGACTGACGCCCAACCAGGTCACCACCGCGTCCCTGCTCACCGCCCTCGTCGCGGCGGGCTGCGCGGCCACCGGCACCCGCGGCGGCTATGTCGCGGCCGGACTGCTGCTGCTCTTCTCCTTCGTCCTCGACTGCACCGACGGACAGCTCGCCCGCTACTCGTTGCAGTACTCGACGATGGGCGCCTGGCTGGACGCGACCTTCGACCGGGCCAAGGAGTACGCGTACTACGCGGGTCTCGCGCTCGGCGCGGCCCGCGGCGGCGAGGACGTGTGGGCACTCGCGCTCGCCGCGATGGTCCTCCAGTCCGTACGCCACTTCGTGGACTTCTCCTTCAACGAGGCCAACGCCGACAGCACCGCCGCGACGGTCAACGGCAAGGCCGTCGTCGGCACCCCCACCACCGCGCTCTCCAGCAGGCTCGACAGCGTCGGCTGGACCGTCTGGGTACGCCGGATGATCGTCCTGCCCATCGGCGAGCGCTGGGCGATGATCGCCGTCCTCACCGCCGTCACCACGCCCCGGATCGTCTTCTGGGCGCTGCTCGTCGGCTGCGGCTTCGCCGCCTGCTACACCACCGCCGGTCGCGTCCTGCGCTCGGTGACCCGCAGGGCCGTCCGCACCGACCGGGCCGCCCAGGCGCTCGCCGACCTCGCCGACACGGGACCGCTCGCCGAGCTGGTCGCCCGCGCGGCGCGGCGCCCGGCCCGCGCGCTGCCCGGCGTGCTGCCGCTCCTGATCGCCGTCGCGGGCGGCGCCGCCGCCGTCGCCATGGCCGCCTTCGGCCCGCTCGGCAGCCCCGTACTCGTCCTCGGCGCCCTGATCTACGTCGTGACCTCAGGGATCGCCGTCGCCCACCGCATGGGCGGCCCGCTCGACTGGCTCGTCCCGCCGGTCTTCCGGGCGACCGAGTACAGCGCCGTCCTGATCTTCGCGGCCCGCGCCGACGTCCCCGGCGCCCTGCCCGCGGCGTTCGGGCTGGTCGCGGCAGTCGCCTACCATCACTACGACACGGTGTACCGCATCCGTGGCGGCGCCGGAGCCCCGCCCCACGGGCTGGTCCGGGCACTCGGCGGACACGAGGGCCGCACGCTGCTCGTCGCCGCGTTCGCCGCCTTCTCCACGGCCGCGGCCGACCTCCCGCCGGAACTGACGGTGATCGCCGTCCTCGTCGCCGTGATCGCGCTCGCGGAGTCCATCCGGTTCTGGGTGTCCGCCGGAGCCCCCGCCGTACACGACGAAGGAGAAACCGCATGATCGGCCTCGTACTGGCGGCAGGTGCCGGAAGGCGCCTGCGCCCCTACACCGACACGCTTCCCAAGGCCCTCGTGCCCGTGGACGGCGACACGACCGTCCTCGACCTGACGCTCGGCAACTTCGCGGAGATCGGCCTCACCGAGGCCGCGATCGTCGTCGGCTACCGCAAGGAGGCCGTGTACGAGCGCAAGGCGGCCCTGGAGGCGAAGTACGGCCTCACCCTCACCCTCGTCGACAACGACAAGGCCGAGGAGTGGAACAACGCCTACTCCCTCTGGTGCGCCCGTGACGTCATCAAGCGCGGCGTGATCCTCGCCAACGGCGACACCGTCCACCCCGTCTCCGTCGAGCGCACACTGCTCGCCGCCCGCGGCGAGGGCCGGAAGATCATCCTCGCCCTCGACGAGGTGAAGCAGCTCGCCGACGAGGAGATGAAGGTCATCACCGAGCCGGACAAGGGCGTACGGCGCATCACGAAGCTGATGGACCCCGCCACCGCCACCGGCGAGTACATCGGCGTCACCCTCATCGAGCCCGAGGCCGCCGACGAACTCGCCGACGCGCTCCGGACCACCTTCGAGCGCGACCCCGACCTCTACTACGAGGACGGCTACCAGGAACTCGTGAACAGAGGCTTCACCATCGACGTCGCCCCCATCGGCGACATCCCCTGGGTGGAGATCGACAACCACGACGACCTCGCGAAGGGCCGTGTCATCGCGTGCCAGTACTGACCCGACTCATCCCGTCCCCGGTCGTCGTCGACATCACCCGCGGCGCCATGGACGATCTGGCCGGCCTCCTCGCCGACCAGCGGATCTCCGCGTCCGGCAAGCTCGCCATCGCGATCAGCGGCGGCTCGGGGCAGGCGCTGCGCGAGAAGCTGTCGCCGGTACTGCCCGGCGCCGCCTGGTACCCGGTCGCCGACGGCACGATCGACTCCGCCGTCAAGCTCGCCGACGACATCAAGGGCAAGCGGTACGACGCGGTGGTCGGCCTCGGCGGTGGCAAGATCATCGATGTGGCGAAGTACGCCGCCGCCCGCGTCGGCCTGCCGATGGTCTCCGTCGCCACCAACCTCGCCCACGACGGCCTGTGTTCACCGGTCGCCACCCTGGACAACGACAACGGCCGCGGCTCCTACGGCGTGCCGATGCCGATCGCGATGGTCATCGACCTCGATGTCGTACGGGAGGCCCCGGCCCGCTTCGTACGCTCCGGAATCGGCGACGCCATCTCCAACCTCTCGGCCATCGCTGACTGGGAGCTGTCCCACGAGGTCAACGGCGAGCCCATCGACGGACTGGCCGCCGCCATGGCCCGTACCGCCGGCGAGTCCGTCCTGCGCCACCCCGGCACCGTCGGCGACGACGAATTCCTCACCGTGCTGTCCGAGGCGCTCGTCCTGTCCGGCATCGCCATCTCGATCAGCGGCGACACCCGCCCGTCGTCCGGCGCCTGCCACGAGATCAGCCACGCCTTCGACCTGCTCTTCCCCAAGCGGGCCGCCAGCCACGGCGAGCAGGTCGGCATCGGCGCCGCCTTCGCGATGTATCTGCGCGGCGCCCACGAGCAGTCGCGGCTCTTCGCGGAGGTGCTGCGCAGACACGAACTGCCCGTGCTGCCCGCCGAGATCGGCTTCACCACCGACGAGTTCGTCCAGGCCGTCGAGTACGCGCCGCAGACCCGGCCGGGCCGCTTCACGATCCTCGAACACCTCGACCTGTCCACCGACCAGATCAGGGACGCGTACGCCGACTATGCCAAGA
The DNA here is from genome assembly GCF_040560175.1 of Streptomyces panacea. Taxonomy (NCBI): domain Bacteria; kingdom Bacillati; phylum Actinomycetota; class Actinomycetes; order Kitasatosporales; family Streptomycetaceae; genus Streptomyces; species Streptomyces panacea. Next base: position 76,252 of record NZ_JARJHW010000003.1, on the reverse strand, counting down.
CCATCAGTAGCTGAACTCCGTCCGGTCGTTCACCCCCCGGGCGTCAAGGACCGGCGGAGCGGCGAGCACTGGGGCGGCCGGCTCTACATGCGCGAGATCTCCCTGCGCGTCGACCGGTACCTGGTGAACACGAGCGTCACGCCCAACCAGGTCACCTACGTGATGACCGTCGCCGGCGCCCTCGCCCTGCCCGCCCTCCTGGTGCCGGGCATCGCGGGCGCGGTGCTCGGCGTGCTCGCGGTCCAGCTCTATCTGCTGCTGGACTGCGTCGACGGCGAGCTCGCCCGCTGGAAGAAGCAGTACTCGATGACCGGGGTCTATCTGGACCGCGTCGCCGCCTACCTGTGCGACGCCGCCGTTCTGGTCGGCTTCGGACTGCGCGCCGCCGACCTGTGGGGCACCGGACGGATCGACTGGCTGTGGGCCTTCCTCGGTACCCTCGCCGCCCTCGGCGCCATCATGATCAAGGCCGAGACCGACCTGGTCGGCGTCGCCCGCCACCAGCAGGGCCTGGCCCCGGTCAAGGAGGCGGCCTCCGAGCCGCGCTCCTCCGGAATGGCGCTGGCCCGCAGGGCCGCCGGGGCGCTGAAGTTCCACCGGCTCATCCTCGGTATCGAGGCGTCCCTGCTGATCCTGGTCCTGGCGATCCTGGACACCGTCCGGGACGACCTGTTCTTCTCCCGGCTCGGCGTCGCCGTCCTGGCCGGAATCGCCGTCGTGCAGACGCTGCTGCACCTCGTGTCGATCCTCGCGTCCAGCAGGCTGAGGTGAGTGACATGCGTCTCGGTGCGGTGATCATCACCATGGGCAACCGCCCCGAAGACCTGCGCGCCCTCATCGACTCCGTCGCCAAACAGGACGGCGACCCGATCGACGTCGTGGTCGTCGGCAACGGCGCCCCGGTCGGCGACGTGCCCCACGGCGTACGGACCGTCGAGCTGCCCGAGAACCTCGGCATCCCCGGTGGCCGCAACGTCGGCATCGAGGCCTTCGGCCCCTCCGGCGGCGACGTGGACGTCCTGCTCTTCCTCGACGACGACGGGCTGCTGCCCGGCACCGACACCGCCGAACTGGTCCGCGAGGCGTTCGCCGCCGACCCGGTCCTCGGCATCGTCAGCTTCCGGATCGCCGACCCCGACACGGGCCTCACCCAGCGCCGCCACGTCCCCCGGCTGCGCGCCTCCGACCCGCTGCGGTCCTCCCGTGTGACGACCTTCCTGGGCGGCGCCAACGCCGTCCGTACGAAGGTCCTCGCCGAGGTCGGCGCCCTGCCCGGCGACTTCTTCTACGCCCACGAGGAGACCGACCTCGCCTGGCGGGCCCTGGACGCCGGCTGGATGATCGACTACCGCGCGGACATGGTCCTCCTCCACCCCACGATGCCGCCGTCACGGCACGCGGTCTACCACCGCATGGTGGCCCGCAACCGGGTCTGGCTGGCGCGCCGCAACCTGCCCGCGCCCGTCGTCCCCGTCTATCTCGGCGTCTGGATCCTGCTCACCCTCGCCCGCCGTCCCACCGTCCCCGCGCTCAAGGCATGGTTCGGCGGTTTCCGGGAAGGCTGGGCGACTCCGTGCGGTCCCCGCAGGCCCATGAAGTGGCGTACGGTGTGGCGGCTGACCCGACTGGGCCGACCGCCTGTCATCTGACAGGCTCGGTTCTGAGAGCATCGAGGTCTACCTCCGGGTCCCGGCCGTCCACGCCTGTGCCCGACCGGCTGCGCATCTTGAACACGAAAGTTTCAACTTGTGAGTGACACAACCCATGAGGGCGCGATCGCCATGAGCGCGCCGCCGTCTCCCGACGACGGTCTGTCCTCGACCGAACTGGCCGCCAAGTACGGCCTGTCGGTGAGCGGTGCCCGTCCGGGACTGGCCGAGTACATCCGCAAGCTGTGGGGCCGGCGCCACTTCATCTTCGCTTTCTCCCAGGCGAAGCTGACGGCCCAGTACAGCCAGGCGAAGCTCGGCCAGCTCTGGCAGGTGGCGACCCCGCTGCTCAACGCCTTCGTCTATTTCTTGATCTTCGGCCTGATCCTGAACGCCGGCCGCGGGATGGAGATCCGCGTCTACATCCCGTTCCTGGTGACGGGCGTGTTCGTGTTCGCCTTCACACAGACCTCCGTGATGGCGGGCGTGAAGTCGATCTCGGGCAACCTCGGGCTGGTGCGGGCCCTGCACTTCCCCCGCGCCTCGCTGCCGATCTCCTTCGCGCTCCAGCAGCTCCAGCAGCTGATGTTCTCGATGATCGTGCTGCTGGTCGTGGTGGTCGCCTTCGGCAGCCTGCCGGGCCTGTCGTGGCTGCTGGTGCTGCCCGTCCTGGTGCTCCAGTTCTTCTTCAACACCGGTCTGGCGCTGATCATGGCGCGGCTGGGCAGCAAGACGCCCGACCTCGCCCAGCTCATGCCGTTCATCATGCGGACCTGGATGTACGCGTCCGGCGTGATGTTCTCCATCCCGCTGATGCTCGCCAACAAGCCGGACTGGCCGAGCTGGATCGTCGACGTCCTCCAGTACAACCCGGCCGCCATTTACATGGACCTCATCCGCTTCGCGCTGATCGACGGTTACGGCTCCGAGAACCTGCCCCAGCACGTATGGGCATCGGGTCTCGCCTGGTCGCTCCTCGTCGGCATCGCGGGCTTTGTGTACTTCTGGAAGGCTGAGGAACGATACGGCCGTGGCTGACCTCAACGAGCAGGGACGCGTCCCCACCGTCATCGCCGACGACGTGCACATCGTGTACCGCGTCAACGGCGGCGGCGGTGGCAAGGGCAACGCCACCGCGGCACTGAGCCGCATACTCAGGCGCGACAAGGGCGAGTCGCGCGGAGTCCGTAAGGTGCACGCGGTCCGGGGGGTCAGCTTCACCTCGTACCGAGGTGAGGCGATCGGCCTGATCGGCACCAACGGCTCCGGCAAATCGACCCTGCTGCGCGCCATCGCGGGGCTGCTGCCCACCGAGCACGGCAAGGTCTTCACCGACGGCCAGCCCTCGCTGCTGGGCGTCAACGCCGCGCTGATGAACGACCTCACCGGCGAGCGCAACGTCATCCTCGGCGGTCTCGCCATGGGCATGACGCGCGAGCAGGTGCGGGAGCGGTACCAGTCCATCGTCGACTTCTCCGGCATCAACGAGAAGGGCGACTTCATCACTCTGCCGATGCGGACCTACTCCTCCGGCATGGCGGCCCGGCTCCGCTTCTCCATCGCGGCGGCCAAGGACCACGACGTCCTCATGATCGACGAGGCGCTGGCCACCGGTGACCGCAAGTTCCAGATCCGCTCCGAGGCGCGGATCCGCGAGCTGCGCAAGGAGGCCGGCACGGTCTTCCTGGTCAGCCACAGCAACAAGTCGATCAGGGACACCTGCGACCGGGTGCTGTGGCTGGAGAAGGGCGAGCTGCTGATGGACGGCCCGACGGACGAGGTGCTCAAGGCGTACGAGAAGGAGACCGGCAAGTAGCCGGATCCTCGGCGGAGTTCGAGCCCTCCTCCCACCTATCGAAGCGGCCCCCGCCGGACTGGATCCGGCGGGGGCCGCTTCGGTTCGGGTACGTGTGGTCGGACGCCGGCCGGGGTGCGCTCCCGCTCGGCGGCGGCGGGCTCCTCGGCGAGACCCACCGTGCCGTGCGGCGCGCGCAGCGGCTGGACGACACTGCCGGTGAACAGGAACAGCGGGAGGAAGGTCGTCACGACGACCAGCCCGATCGCCGGCGGTAGCCGGTCGCCGATGGACCGGCGGGAGTCGACCAGGACCGCGTCCGCGCCGCCGACCGGCATCTCGGTGCCCGAGGGCCTCTCCAGCGGCCGGGGCGATCTGCTCCTCGCGGTCGATCCAGGCGCAGCGGATGCTCGCGGACGCCATGGCGCGGGTCGCGGCGGCGACGCCGGGCGCGGACGACCCCGGCGCCGCCGCCGAGCAGCGGCCGGCGGCGATCGGCCGGGGATACGTCGGCCTCGCCCCGGAGCGGCCCGGCCTCTTCCGCACGGCCTCGGGCCACTCGCTGCCGACCACCGGCGAGGACGCCGGCGGGGACGGTGCGACGCCGCCCGCCGACAGCCCCCAGTACCGCTCGTACGACCTGCTCACCGAGGCGCTGGACGAACTGGTCGCCACCGGCCGTACGCCCGCGCACAACCGCCCCGGCGCCGAGGCCACCGCCCGGTCGACGGCGCACGGGCTCGCGATGCTCATCCTCGACGGGCTGATGGGCCGGCCGCCGCTCGTGGACCGGGAGGCGGTGATCGAACGCATGACCGACATCATCGTCGCCGGACTCCTGGTGCCCCGGGGGCGCCCCGGCGGAGCGTGAATCGCGACCGTACGAGGCCGCCGCCGGGTGGTGGCGCGACGGCGCCCGACCACCCGCCCGGCGCCCGTCCGCTGCCTGTCAATCGTCAAGCTTCCGTCAAGTCCCGTGCTGCTGAGGAAGGTTGAAGCGACCCGTGGTGTTGTCGTCGGGCGCGAGGTCCCCCGGCGCGGCCGTGGGCGTTGTACAACGTAAGCTGTACCGGTGCTGATTCGTGGCAAGAGCGGCGATACGTCAGTAAGCCCCGGCTGACCGGCTGCGAATCCGCCCATATCGGCGGTATCCCAGTCGCCAGGCCGCGCGGCGTGTCCGAAATGGGATGTTTGGGTCGGCAGTGTAGAACGGGAGACGTGACGGCAATGACGGTTGATCTCCAGCTCCGCGAGGGTCGCGCCGTCCCCGCAGAAGGCGGTCCGAGGTGACGGGCGCCCCCCGGAGGGGGGCCGAGACCTCCTCGCGGGCCACCCTCGACAAGGCGTCAGGTGAGAACTTTCCCGTCGCCCCCTTCTTCCTGCCGCGCGCCTGGCGCGACGACCTGATGGCCGTCTACGGATACGCCCGCCTCGTCGACGACATCGGCGACGGCGACCTCGCACCCGGCGGCGCCGACGCCCGCCACCTCGGTCTCGACCCCGCGGCGACGGATGACCGGCTCGCCATGCTGGACGCCTTGGAGGCCGACCTGCGCCGGGTGTTCGACCCGGCGGGCCCCGCCCCCGGCCACCCGCTGCTGCGGGGCGTCGTCCCGACCGTACGGCGCCACGGGCTCACCCCCGAGCCGTTCCTCGGCCTGATCGAGGCCAACCGGCAGGACCAGTCGGTGCGGCGCTACGGCACCTACGACGATCTCCTCGCCTACTGCGAACTCTCGGCCAACCCCGTCGGCCGCCTCGTCCTCGCGATCACCGGCACCGCGACCGCCGAACGCGTCCGCCGCTCCGACGCCGTATGCACCGGACTCCAGATCGTCGAGCACCTCCAGGACATCGCCGAGGACCTGGCGAGCGACCGGATCTATCTGCCCGCCGACGACATGAAGCGGTTCCATGTCACCGAGGCGGACCTCGCTGCGCCCACCGCGAACGCCTCCGTCCGGAGCCTGATCGCCTTCGAGGCCGAGCGCGCCGGTCAACTCCTCGACGAGGGAGGGCCGTTGGTCCACAGCGTGCACGGCCGGCTCCGACTACTTCTCGCCGGATTCGTCGGCGGGGGGCGCGCCGCCCTCTCGTCGGTCGCCGCCGTGGGACACGATGTACTGCCCGGACCGCCCAAAGCCACCACGCCACGTCTGCTGCGTGAAGTGGGAGCAGTCCTGCGGAAAACGCACAGAAAGGGGTGAACCGGATCGTGGAGGGACAGACCCCCGTGTCGGCACCGGTACAGGCCGCGTACAGCTATTGCGAGGCCGTCACCGGGCAGCAGGCCCGTAATTTCGCCTACGGCATCCGGCTGCTGCCCGCCGAGAAACGGCAGGCCATGTCGGCGCTCTACGCGTTCTCGCGGCGCGTCGACGACATCGGCGACGGCACGCTGGAGCCCGGGGCCAAGCAGTCGAGGCTCGAAGACACCCGCGCCCTCCTCGGACGGATCAGGAACGGCGGTATCGAGGAGGACGACACCGACCCCGTCGCCGTCGCGCTCACCGACGCGGCGGGCCGCTTCGCGCTCCCGCTCGGCGGCCTCGACGAACTGATCGACGGCGTCCTGATGGATGTGAAGGGCGAGACGTACGAGACCTGGGACGACCTCAAGATCTACTGCCGGTGCGTCGCCGGAGCCATCGGCAGACTCTCGCTCGGGGTGTTCGGCACCGACCCCGCCGCGCCGGGCGCCGAGCGTGCCTCCGAGTACGCCGACACCCTCGGCCTCGCGCTCCAACTGACCAACATCCTGCGCGACGTACGCGAGGACGCAGGCAACGCGCGTACCTATCTCCCCGCCGACGACCTCGCCAAGTTCGGCTGCTCGGCCGGCTTCGACAGCGCCACCCCGCCCCCCGGCTCCGACTTCGCCGGGCTCGTCCACTTCGAGGTCAGACGCGCCCGCGCGCTCTTCGCCGAGGGCTACCGGCTGCTGCCCATGCTCGACCGGCGCAGCGGCGCCTGCGTCGCCGCCATGGCGGGCATCTACCGCCGGCTCCTCGACCGCATCGAACGCGACCCCGAGGCGGTCCTGCGCGGCCGGGTCTCGCTGCCGGGACGCGAGAAGGCCTACGTCGCCGTACGCGGGCTCTCCGGACTCGATGCCAGGAACATCTCCCGGCAGACCGTCAGGAGGCGCCCGTGACGCCGCCGCCCGGCGGCGCCGGCGGCGAATTCGGCGTCCCGCGATCAACCACCCGGGGATCTGTCGCGTCCCTGACTGCGACAGTCGCGGGGGAGGGCGCATGACGACATCCGACAGCACGACGACACGCCACGCGGTCGTCGTCGGCGGCGGCATCGCCGGTGTCACCGCCGCGCTCCAGCTCGCCGACGCCGGAGTGCGCGTGACGCTCGTCGAGGGCCGCCCCCGCCTCGGCGGTCTCGCCTTCTCCTTCACCCGCGACGAGTTGACCGTCGACAACGGCCAGCACGTGTATCTGCGCTGCTGCACGGCCTACCGCTGGTTCCTCGACCGTGTCGACGGCGCCGCCCTCGCCCCCGTACAGGACCGGCTCGACGTCCCCGTACTGGACGTGGGACGCGACCGGCCCCGGGTCGGACGGCTGCGCCGGGGCGTCCTGCCCGTACCGCTGCACCTCGCCGGCGGGCTCGCCACCTACCCGCACCTCTCGCTCGCCGAGAAGGCCGCCGTAGGACGCGCCGCGCTCGCCCTCAAGGCGCTCGACCCGGCGGACCCCGCGCTCGACGGCATCGACTTCGCGACCTGGCTCGGCCGGCACGGCCAGTCGCCGCGCGCCGTCGAGGCCCTGTGGGACCTCGTCTGCGTCGCCACCCTCAACGTCCGAGCCGCGCAGGCCTCCATGGGTCTGGCCGCGATGGTCTTCAAGACCGGCCTGCTCTCCGAGCGCGCCGCCGCCGACATCGGCTGGGCCCGGGTGCCGCTCGGCGAGCTGCACGACACGCTGGCCCGCAAGGCCCTCGACGCGGCGGGCGTACGGACCGAACTGCGCACCCGCGTCACGGCCGTGACCCGCGGCGAGGACGGGCGCTGGAGCGTCGAGCTACCGGGGACGCGCATCGAGGCGGACGCGGTGATCCTCGCCGTACCGCAGCGCGAGACGCACGCGCTGCTGCCCGACGGCGCGCTCGACCACCCGGGCCGGCTCCTCGACATCGGCACCTCGCCGATCCTCAACGTGCACGTCGTCTACGACCGCAAGGTGCTGCGCCGCCCCTTCTTCGCCGCGCTCGGCACCCCCGTCCAGTGGGTCTTCGACCGCACCGACGCCTCGGGGCTGAAGGACGGCCAGTACGTGGCGCTGTCGCAGTCGGCCGTCGCGGACGAGATCGACCTGCCCGTCGCCGAGCTGCGCGACCGCTACCTGCCCGAGCTGAAACGTCTCCTCCCGGCCGCCAGAAGCGCCGAGGTGCGGGACTTCTTCGTCACCCGGGAGCGGACGGCGACCTTCGCCCCCACTCCCGGCGTGGGCCGTCTGCGCCCCGCCGCGAGCACCCGCGCGCCCGGCCTCTTTCTCGCGGGGGCGTGGACCGCGACCGGCTGGCCCGCGACTATGGAGGGCGCGGTCCGCAGCGGCTTCAACGCGGCGGGCGCGGCCCTGTCCGAACTCGGCCGTACCCATCGGCATCCGCTGCGGGAGGCGGCGTGAGGCCGGACGCCGCCGTGACGGGCACGGCAGCGAAGAGCACGGCGACGGAGAGCACGACAAGAACAAGCGCGACAAGAACAAGCACGACGAGGACCAGCGCGACGAGGACCAGCGCGGCAAGGACGAGTACGGCGACGACGCGTACGGGACCCATGAGTACTGCAGAAAGAGGAGAAACCGTGCCGACTGTGCCCCCGGCGAATCCGGCTGTCGACACCGCGGACGTCTTCGCGCTGCTGGAGCGCGGCCGAGCCCTGTCCACCCCCGTGCTGCGGGCCGCCATCGGCCGGCTCGCCCCGCCGATGGACACCGTCGCCGCCTACCACTTCGGCTGGATCGACGCCGAGGGGCGGCCCGCCGACGGTGACGGCGGCAAGGCCGTACGGCCCGCGCTCGCCCTGCTGTCGGCGGAGGCGGCCGGATCGCCGGCGGAGACCGGTGTCCCCGGCGCCGTCGCCGTGGAACTGGTGCACAACTTCTCGCTGTTGCACGACGATCTGATGGACGGCGACGAGCAGCGCCGGCACCGGGACACCGTCTGGAAGGCGCACGGCCCCGCCCAGGCGATCCTCGTGGGTGACGCGCTCTTCGCGCTCGCCAACGAGATCCTGCTGGAGATCGGTACCGTCGAGGCGGGCCGCGCCACCCGCCGGCTCACCACCGCCTCCCGCAAACTGATCGACGGCCAGGCGCAGGACATCTCCTTCGAGCACCGCGAGCGGGTCACCGTCGAGGAGTGCCTGGAGATGGAGGGCAACAAGACGGGCGCCCTGCTCGCCTGCGCCGTGTCCATCGGCGCCGTCCTCGGCGGAGCCGACGACCGGACGGCCGACGTCCTGGAGTCGTACGGCCATCACCTCGGACTCGCCTTCCAGGCCGTCGACGACCTGCTCGGCATCTGGGGCGACCCCGGGGCCACCGGCAAGCAGACCTGGAGCGATCTGCGCCAGCGCAAGAAGTCCCTGCCGGTCGTCGCGGCTCTCGCCGCCGGGGGGCCCGCGTCGGAACGGCTCGGTGAACTGCTGGCCGCCGACGCCAAGAGCAGCGACTTCGCCAGCTTCTCCGAAGAGGAGTTCGCGACCAGGGCCGCGCTCATCGAGGAGGCGGGCGGCCGGGAGTGGACCTCGCAGGAGGCCCGCAGGCAGCACACCGTCGCCATCGAGGCCCTGGGCGGCGTTGACATGCCCGAAAAGGTCCGCGCGCAGCTCACCGCGCTCGCGGACTTCGTCGTCGTACGGAAGAGATGATCACCACCGCCATTCGAAAGAGATGATCACCATCGCCATTCGCATATCCGCGCTCACCGGAGGCTGACGCGCCGTCAGCCTCCGCAGTCGCCGTTCGTTCGGGCCGTTCGCGATCCGGCGGACGACGGAGACCCCAGCACAGCAGAGGACCAACTGCACGTAAGGGGAAGCCATGACAGCGACGACCGACGGAAGCACCGGGGCCGTGGGACCCCGTGCTGCCGCGGCGAGCGAACCGTCCGACATCACTCCCGTCGTGAGCGACATCGGAGAGGTCGCACGGCGTGCCACCGCACGATCCGTCGAGCATCTGCTCGGCCAACAGGACGCCCAGGGCTGGTGGAAGGGCGACCTCGAGACCAATGTGACCATGGACGCCGAGGATCTGCTCCTCCGTCAGTTCCTCGGGGTGCAGGACGCGCGGACCACGGAGGCGGCCGGCCGCTTCATCAGGGGCGAGCAACGCGCCGACGGGACCTGGGCCACCTTCTACGGCGGGCCCGGCGAACTCTCCACCACCATCGAGGGATACGTCGCGCTGCGCCTCGCCGGGGACAGACCCGACGACCCGCACATGGCCCACGCCGCCGCCTGGATCAGAGAACAGGGCGGCATCGCCGAGAGCCGGGTCTTCACCCGGATCTGGCTCGCGCTCTTCGGCTGGTGGAAGTGGGACGACCTGCCCGAGGTACCACCCGAACTGATCTTCCTGCCCAAGTGGTTCCCGCTGAACATCTATTCGTTCGGCTGCTGGGCGCGGCAGACCATCGTGCCGCTCACCATCGTCTCGGCCCTGCGGCCCGTCCGTCCCGCGCCGTTCGCGCTCGACGAGCTGCACGCGGACGTCAGTCGCCCGAACCCTACCAAGCCCCTCGCGGCGGCCGCGAGTTGGGACGGGATCTTCCAGCGCATCGACAAGGCACTGCACCTGTACCACAAGGTCGCACCGCGCGCCGTACGCCGCACGGCGATGAACGCGGCGGCCCGCTGGATCGTCGAACGCCAGGAGAACGACGGGTGTTGGGGCGGCATCCAGCCCCCGGCCGTCTACTCGGTCATCGCCCTGCATCTGCTCGGTTTCGACCTCCAGCACCCGGTGATGCGCGCCGGACTCGAATCGCTCGACCGCTTCGCCGTCTGGCGCGAGGACGGCTCGCGCATGATCGAGGCCTGCCAGTCCCCGGTGTGGGACACCTGCCTCGCCACGATCGCGCTGGCCGACGCCGGTGTGGGCGCGGACCATCCCGCGCTCGTCAAGGCGGCGGAGTGGATGCTGGACGAGCAGATCGTGCGCTCCGGCGACTGGGCCGTCCGCAGGCCGGGACTGACCCCCGGCGGCTGGGCGTTCGAGTTCCACAACGACAACTACCCGGACATCGACGACACGGCCGAGGTCATCCTCGCCCTGCGCCGGGTGGCCCACCCGGACACCGTGCGCATGGACAAGGCCGTACGGCGCGGCGCGCGCTGGACGCTCGGCATGCAGTCGAAGAACGGCGCCTGGGGCGCCTTCGACGCCGACAACGTCAGCCCGTTCCCCAACCGGCTGCCGTTCTGCGACTTCGGCGAGGTCATCGACCCGCCGTCGGCCGACGTCACCGCGCATGTCGTGGAGATGCTGGCGTACGAGGGCCTGGCCCAGCACCCCGACACCCGGCGCGGCATCGAGTGGCTGCTCGCCGAACAGGAGGCGGACGGCGCCTGGTTCGGCCGCTGGGGCGTCAACTACGTGTACGGGACGGGGTCCGTCGTACCGGCCCTCGTCGCCGCCGGGATGCCCGCCACCCACCCCGCGATCCGCCGCGCGGTCGGCTGGGTGGAGTCCGTACAGAACGACGACGGCGGCTGGGGCGAGGACCTGCGCTCGTACCGGGAGGAGAAGTGGATCGGGCACGGCGCGTCGACCGCCTCGCAGACCGCGTGGGCGCTGCTCGCGCTCCTCGCCGCCGGGCGGCGCGATACACCGGCGGTCGAGCGCGGCGTGGCCTGGCTCGCGGCGGCACAGCGGGAGGACGGCTCCTGGGACGAGCCGTACTTCACCGGCACCGGGTTCCCGTGGGACTTCTCTATCAACTACCACCTCTACCGCCAGGTCTTCCCGCTCACGGCCCTCGGCCGGTACGTCAACGGGGAGCCGTTCGCGGACCGGGCGCTCGCCCGCGCCGAACGGCTGGGGGACGGCCGCACGAGGAACGTCGACGAGCGGCGGCCGGACAGCCGGGCGGACAGCCGCAAGGGGGCCTGATGGACTCTCCCTCCGACCGGGTCGGCCCCCCCGATCTGCCCGGCGACCCGGCCGCCACACCGCTGCTGATCGCCTGCGCCCTCGGCATCGAGCAGGTGGCCCTGCGCAGTGGCCTGCAGAGCGGTCCCAGGGGCCGGGGCGGCCGGCCGGAAGACGCCGGGCCCGTCACCGTGCTCCGCACGGGCATGGGCCCCAAGAACGCCGAGCGCGCGACGGCGCGCGCGCTCGGAACGGACCGGAACAGGGACGCGGTCGTCATGGCGTCCGGATTCTGTGCCGGCCTGGTCCCCGGCATGAAGCCGGGGGACCTGATCGTCGCCGAAGAAGCCCGGGGCCCCCACGGCTCTACGCCCTGCACGGGAACAGGGCTGCTCGTGGAGGCGCTGTCCCGGGCGCTGCCCGGACGTACGGTGCACACCGGCCCGCTCACCGGATCCGACCATGTGGTGCGTGGCCCCGAGCGGGCCGGACTGCGCGCCACGGGAGCCGTCGCCGTGGACATGGAGTCCGCCGCCACGCTCCTCACTGCTCTGAGCGCCGGGTCCCGCCCGGTTGCGGCCGTACGGGTGGTCGTGGACGCCCCAGAGCATGAGCTAGTCCGAATTGGCACGGTACGCGGTGGAATATCAGCCTTCCGTGTCCTTCGTGCCGTCATTCCGGCTTTTCTTGAATGGCACCGTTCTTTGCTGCTCCCCAGGAGGTGAGCTAGATGGCCATGCCGCTCCGTCAGACCATCAGGGTCGGGACATACCTCGTTGAACAGAAGCTCCGCAAGCGTGAGAAGTTCCCACTCATCGTTGAGCTGGAACCCCTCTTCGCCTGCAATCTCGCGTGTGAGGGCTGCGGCAAGATCCAGCATCCGGCCGGGGTCCTGAAGCAGCGCATGCCCGTGGCGCAAGCGGTGGGGGCGGTGCTCGAATCCGGGGCACCGATGGTCTCCATCGCCGGCGGCGAGCCGCTGATGCACCCTCAGATCCATGAGATCGTCCGGCAGTTGGTGGCGAAGAAGAAGTACGTCTTCCTCTGCACCAACGCGATGCTGATGCGCAAGAAGATGGACAAGTTCACGCCGTCGCCGTACTTCGCCTTCGCCGTGCACATCGACGGCCTGCGCGAGCGGCACGACGAGTCCGTCGCCAAGGAAGGGGTCTTCGACGAGGCCGTGGAGGCGATGAAGGAGGCCAAGAAGCGCGGCTTCCGGGTCACCACCAACTCCACCTTCTTCAACACCGACACCCCGCAGACCATCATCGAGGTCCTCAACTACCTCAACGACGACCTGAAGGTCGACGAGATGATGATCTCGCCCGCCTACGCCTACGAGAAGGCACCCGACCAGGAGCACTTCCTGGGCGTCGACCAGACGCGGGAGCTGTTCAAGAAGGCGTTCTCCGGTGGCAACAGGGCGCGCTGGCGCCTGAACCACTCACCGCTCTTCCTGGACTTCCTGGAGGGCAAGGCCGACTTCCCGTGCACGGCCTGGGCGATTCCCAACTACTCGCTCTTCGGCTGGCAGCGCCCCTGCTATCTGATGAGCGACGGGTACGTCCCGACGTACAGGGAACTGGTCGAGGAGACCGACTGGGACAAGTACGGCCGGGGCAAGGACCCGCGCTGCGCCAACTGCATGGCGCACTGCGGCTACGAGCCGACGGCCGTGCTGGCCACCATGGGCTCCCTCAAGGAGTCGCTGCGAGCGGTTCGGGAGACGGTCGCCGGGAGCAAGTAGGGCCGGCGGCCCGTGACGTCATGCCTCGGGAGGGACAGCGGCGCCCGCCGCTGTCCCTCCCGAGGCCCGACAGGCAGTCACAGAGAGCTGACGGATCCGCCGAGGATCCAGAGGGGGCCGAACATGTCGATACTGGAGAACATCCGGGGACCGCGCGACCTGAAGGCGCTGGCCGGGGCCGAACTCGACGAACTGGCCGAGAACATCCGGGAGTTCCTGATCCCCGCCGTGGCCAGAACCGGCGGGCACCTGGGGCCCAACCTCGGGGTGGTGGAGCTGACCATCGCCCTCCACCGGGTCTTCGACTCCCCGGCCGATCGCATCCTGTGGGACACCGGACACCAGAGCTACGTACACAAACTGCTCACCGGCAGGCAGGACTTCTCCAAGCTGCGGACCAAGGGAGGCCTCTCCGGCTACCCCTCGCGCGAGGAGTCCGACCACGACGTCATCGAGAACTCCCACGCCTCCACCGTGCTCGGCTGGGCCGACGGGCTCGCCAAGGCCCGCCAGGTGCTCGGCGGCGAGGACCATGTCGTCGCGGTCATCGGGGACGGGGCGCTCACCGGCGGCATGGCGTGGGAGGCGCTCAACAACATCGCCGCGGCGAAGGACCGCCCGCTGATCGTCGTCGTGAACGACAACGAGCGTTCGTACGGCCCCACCATCGGCGGCCTCGCCGGACACCTCGCCGCCCTGCGTACCAGCGACGGCTACGAGCAGGTCCTCGCGTGGGGCAAGGAAGTCCTGCGGCAGACGCCCGTGGTGGGCCGGCCGCTGTACGGGTCGCTGCACGGCGCGAAGAAGGGCTTCAAGGACGCCGTCGCCCCGCAGGGCATGTTCGAGGACCTCGGGCTCAAGTACGTCGGCCCGATCGACGGACACGACATCGGAGCCGTCGAGGCGGCCCTGCGCCACGCGAGCCGCTTCACCGGCCCCGTACTGGTCCACTGCCTGACCGAGAAGGGCCGCGGCTACCAGCCCGCGCTGGACGACGAGGCGGACCGCTTCCACACCGTCGGCGTGATGGACCCGCTGACCTGCGAACCGCTGGCGCCGCCCGGCAAACCCTCCTGGACGTCGGTCTTCGGCGACGAGATCGTCGCCATCGGCGAGGAGCGGCCCGACGTCGTGGCCGTCACCGCCGCCATGCTGCACCCGGTCGGTCTGACGGGATTCGCCGCGCGCTTCCCCGACCGCGTCTGGGACGTCGGCATCGCCGAGCAGCACGCCACGGTCTCCGCCGCCGGGCTCGCCACCGGGGGACTGCACCCCGTCGTCGCCGTCTACGCCACCTTCCTCAACCGCGCCTTCGACCAGCTGCTCATGGACGTCGCGCTGCACAACTGCGGAGTCACGTTCGTACTCGACCGGGCCGGCGTCACCGGCGTCGACGGGCCCTCCCACAACGGCATGTGGGACATGTCGCTGCTCCAGTGCGTGCCGGGCCTGCGGATCGCCGCCCCACGCGACGCGCGGCAACTCCGGTCGCTGCTGCGGGAAGCCGTGGACGTGGCCGACGCGCCGACCGTGGTGCGCTTTCCCAAGGAGCCGGTGGGCGAGACGATTCCGGCCGTCGGACGGACGGGCGGCCTCGACATCCTGCACGGGCCGGGGGCCGCCGGGGCGGACGTGCTGCTCGTGTCGGTCGGCGCGCTCGCCGGGGTCTGTCTCGGTACGGCCGAGCTGCTGGCCGCGCGCGGCATCGGCTGCACCGTGGTCGACCCCCGGTGGGTCAAGCCCGTCGACGAGGCGCTGGCGCCGCTGGCCGCGCGCCACCGGATCGTGGCCGTCGTGGAGGACAACAGCCGCAGCGGCGGCGTCGGCTGGGCCGTGGGGCAGGCACTGCGCGACGCCGGGGTGGACCTACCGCTGCGTACCTTCGGCATCCCCGAACAGTTCCTCGCCCACGCCAGGCGCGGCGAGGTGCTCGCCGACATCGGGCTCACCCCGGTCGAGATCGCGGGACAGATCAGCGCCGCACTGACGCGCAAGGAGAACACGCAATGACGGAGCAGGCGACGCCCCGGACCCGGGGCAAGGGCTTCGACCTCGCGAAGCTGCTGGCCGAACGCGGCGGCGAGCGCTACGAGTTGCACACCGCGCACCTGAACCACCAACTCCCGCGCATGCTGCGGACCATCGGCTTCGACAAGGTCTACGAGCGCGCCGAGGGTGCCTACTTCTGGGACGCCGAGGGCAACGACTACCTCGACATGCTCGCCGGCTTCGGCGTGATGGGGCTCGGCCGGCACCACCCCGTCGTACGCGAGGCGCTCCACGACGTCCTCGACGCCTCGCTCGCCGACCTCACCCGCTTCGACTGCCAGCCGCTGCCCGGCCTGCTCGCCGAGAAGCTGCTCGCGCACAGCCCGCACCTGGACCGGGTCTTCTTCGGCAACAGCGGTACGGAAGCGGTGGAGACCGCCCTGAAGTTCGCCCGGTACGCCACCGGGAAGCCCAGGATCCTCTACTGCTCGCACGCTTTCCACGGGCTGACCACCGGCTCGCTCTCGGTCAACGGCGAGGACGGCTTCCGGGACGGCTTCGCACCACTGCTCCCCGACACCGCGATCGAGATCGGTGATCTCGACGCGCTGGAGCGGGAGTTGAAGCGCGGCGACGTCGCGGGCTTCGTCGTCGAGCCGATCCAGGGCAAGGGCGTGAACGCGACACCGCCCGGCTTCCTGCGGGCGGCGCAGGAGTTGCTGCGCCGGCACAAGGCGCTGCTCATCGCCGACGAGGTGCAGACCGGGCTCGGCAGGACCGGCGACTTCTACGCGTACCAGCACGAGGAAGGCGTCGAGCCGGACCTGGTGTGTGTGGCGAAGGCGCTCTCCGGCGGTTACGTGCCGGTCGGCGCGACCCTCGGCAGGGACTGGATCTTCCGGCAGGTCTACTCCTCGATGGACCGCGTGCTGGTCCACTCGGCCAGCTTCGGCTCCAACGCGCAGGCGATGGCGGCGGGCCTGGCCGTCCTGTCGGTGATCGAGGACGAGCGAATCGTCGCCAACGCCAGGGCGACCGGCGATCTGCTGCGGTCGCGGCTTGCCGCGCTGGTGGACCGTTACGAGCTGCTGAGCGAGGTGCGCGGCCGGGGACTGATGATCGGTATCGAATTCGGGCGGCCGACATCGATCGGGCTGCGGAGCCGCTGGGCGATGCTCCAGAAGGCCCGGAAGGGTCTCTTCGCGCAGATGGTCGTGGTGCCGCTCCTGCAGAAGCACCGCATCCTCACCCAGGTCTCCGGGGACCATCTGGAAGTGATCAAGCTGATTCCGCCGCTGACCATCGGGGAGCGCGAGGTCGACCGCTTCGTGACGGCCTTCACGGCCGTGATGGACGACGCGCACGGCGGTGGCGGGCTGATGTGGGACTTCGGCAGGACGCTGGTGAAGCAGGCCATCGCCAACCGGTGAGCGGGAGTCCGCCGAGGCTGGGGTTTGCCTCTGAGGTAAGAAATTTGCCTCAGAGGAAAATTCCTGGCGCAATGGAGGCATGAACAACCCCGCCGCCCTCAGCGAGCACGACCCCGCGACAGAGGCCCTGCCCGACGTCGCGCCCCGGCTCCGCGAGCTGCGCCGCGGCCGGGGGCTCACCCTGGAGGCCGCCGCCGGACGGGCCGGGCTCTCCCCGGCCCACCTCTCCCGTCTGGAGACCGGGCGGCGCCAGCCCTCGCTGCCGATGCTGCTCGGTCTGGCCCGCGTCTACGGTACGACGGTCTCCGAGCTCCTCGGCGAGGAGCCTCCCGAACGCGATCCCGTCATCCGCGCGGCGCGGGCCGAACCCGTGGAGGCCGACGGCTGGATCTACCGCCAGGCGGGCAGCCCCTCCGGCCGCGCGATGCAGCCGCTGCGGGTGACGGTGCCGTACGGGGCGCAGGGCGACCTCGTCCGCGTCCATCCGGGGGAGGAGTGGATCCACGTCCTGGAGGGGCGGCTGCGGCTGGGCCTCGGGGACGCCGTCCATGTGCTCGATCCCGGGGACAGCGCCCACTTCGACTCGATGACCCCGCACCGCATCGCGGCGGCCGGTCCCGCCGGCACCGAGCTGCTGTTCGTACACACCCTGCTGACCAGCCCGATCGCCGAGCTGTGCCTGCCGGGCGGGGCCCACCGCCGCTGACCCGTCGTCACCTTCGACCGGACCGGCCGGGCCGGATCAGACCGGCCGGGCCGGACCAGACCAGAGAGGCCGTCACCGTGCCAGAGAACACCCCGGAGCAGCTCCGGGAGCCGTTGCCCGAGGCGCCCGCCAAGTCCGTCATGGACGAGGAGAGCAACTTCCCGCGCGGCCTCGCCATCCGGCTCTTCGTCTACCTCGTCGCCGGCCACGCCGTGGCCGGCTTCCTCTGGCTGCTCTTCGAGGCGGGCGCCAAGTAGGCCCGGCGCCCCCCCCGAAAAGCAGCCCTCAGCCCTCGTCGACGAGACGCGTCCGCAGTCGCTCGCGCGTCTCGTCCGTCAGCCCCAGGCCGTCCGTGAGATAGCGGTCCACGCTGCCCCACGTCTCCTCCATCGTCGTGAACGCCGTTTCGAGATACACGGCGCGCGCGTCGAACAGCGGCGCGAGCAGCTCCAGCACCTCCGGCGAAGTCCCGCCGGGCGACGGGTCGCTGCGCCGTACCCGGTATCTGCGGTGGGGATCGTTCGACTTCAGATAGTCGGCCTCGATCGCCTCCCGCTCCACGCCCACGGCGAGCAGCGACACCGCGATGGAGAGACCGGCCCTGTCCTTGCCCGCCGCGCAGTGCATCAGCGCGGGCAGGCTCTCCTCGGCCAGGGCGTGCAGCACGTGCCGGTGTTCGGCGGTGCGGTCCAGAATGATCGAACGGTACGAAGCGGACATCCGGGCCACGCCCTTGCCGTCGGCCAGGATCGACCGCAGCTGGTCGAGATCGCCGTCACGGACCATCTTCCAGAACTCGGTCCCGTCGGCCGGGTCGGTCAGCGGGATGTTCACGTTCCGTACGCCCGGCAGCTCGACGTCCAGGCCGTCGAGCTTCTGGTCGGCCGCGTTGCGGAAGTCGAAGACCGTGTGCAGCCCCAGCGACGTCAGGAACACCGTGTCCTCGGCGGTGGCGTGCGCGAGGTGGCCGCTGCGGAAGAGCCGTCCGTGCCGTACGCGCCGCCCGTCGGCGGTCGGCAGACCGCCCACGTCGCGGAAGTTGCGGACACCGGCCAGGTCGGGCTCGGCCGGCGGGACCTGCTGCGGCACCTCGTGCGTCACGTGAGCTCCTCCGCGTCTGCGGCCGGCGCTCGTCGCCGACGCTGTCGCGCTCCGACTTTACGACATCGGTTCCCGCTGAAATCGCTTCAAGAAGAGGGCTTCTGTCCGTATTGAGTGATTACGCATAACGTGCCCCGGTCGCGGCGGAGATGGGCGGTGATCGGCCTCGGCTGGTGAGCAGGATCATATCCGTGACGGTGTGTGGCCGCGCCGAGGAAGGGGAATTGGGACGGCGCACGGAATTCGAAGATCCGTAATCCACGCAGGGTGACCGCGCGCGGCGGCCGATATTCGAGGCCGGATTGTTGAAGGAATACAACGGCTTGTACGGGTCGGCCCACCCGGCTTACGGTCACCGCAATCCGAGCGGATCGCCGAATCCTGCCGCCGTTCGGAATCCGCATCCACCCAGCACTCATCAACGTGTGGCAGGAGCGGGGGACCCAGGTAGTACGCCGGCCCGGACATCCGGACGGCTTGGGGTGAAGTCGCGTCACGGCGCGGCCGGGCATCTCCAGCTCGAACCCGACAGCTCACCTCGTAGGCGCCGGAGAGGAAATCGCCATGCCCGCAAAGGGTAAGCACCGTCGTCCGAGGACCAACCCGATCACGCGCGGATTCGTCGCCGCCGGAACGGGTGGCGCCGCCATCGCAATTCCGCTCATCGGTGCCACGGGCGCCCATGCCGCCGAGCAGACCGCCGCCCCGTCGGTCGCGCACACCGCTTCCGTCGCCTCCGCTCCCGCCGCCGCTCCGCAGACGGCGCGGCAGGCCGCGACCGCCCAGACCGTGAAGACGTACTCGGTCACGGCGGGCGACTACCTCGCCAAGATCGCCGAGTCGCAGAAGGTCAGCGGCGGCTGGGAGAAGCTGTACGAGGACAACCGCGAGGCCGTCGGTGACAACCCGTCGCTCATCCACCCGGGTCTGAAGCTCACCATCGGAGCCAAGGCCAAGGCGTCCTCCGAGGGCAAGGCCGAGGCCGCGCCGAAGAAGGCCGCACCGAAGAAGGCGGCGCCCGCGAAGCCCGCCCCGGCCGAGCCCGCCCCCAAGGCCGACACCACGGCGAACCAGCCCGCGGCGCAGAGCGACGCCTCCGGCTACACCGCCCCCGTCGACGGCGCGGTCACCACCACCGCCTACCGCGCGGCCGGCGGCAGCTGGTCCAGCGGCTACCACACCGGCGTGGACTTCGCGGCCTCGTCGGGCACCACCGTCAAGGCGGTCGGCCCCGGCACCGTCGTCTCGGCAGGCTGGGCCGGGTCGTACGGCAACGAGGTCGTCATCAAGCACGACGACGGCCAGTACTCGCAGTACGCCCACCTCTCCTCGCTCGCCGTCTCGGCGGGCCAGAGTGTCGGCGGCGGTGACCAGATCGGCCTCTCCGGTTCCACCGGCAATTCCACCGGGCCGCACCTGCACTTCGAGATCCGCACCGGCCCGAGCTACGGCTCCGACGTCGACCCGCTGGCGTACCTGCGCGAGCACGGCGTTTCTCTCTGAGAATGGTCGTCGGCCGGCGCCCGGTGCGCCGGCCGACGACCATTCCCGTATTCCGGCTTGAACGAATTTTGACCGGTGGCGTTTCTCACCGGCGTCAACACCTCCTTACGGTCGCGTAGGTCACATACGCAAGTGAATGATGTTCAGCTGTGGCTGACGATTCGAGAGCGAAATTCAGAAGCACCTTCGGGTCGTACGCCGCCATCGGTGACAGCTTCACCGAGGGCGTCGGCGATCCCGGGCCGGGCGGAATCTATGTCGGCTGGGCGGACCGGCTCGCCGTACTGCTCGCCGATCGCACACCGGACGGGGCGGCCGTCGCCGACCCCGACCACGGTTCGTTCCGGTACGCCAATCTCGCCGTACGTGGACGGCTGCTCGACCAGATCGTGGCCGAGCAGATCCCGCGCGCCAAGGAACTCGCCCCGGACCTGGTGACGTTCTGCGCCGGCGGCAACGACATCATCCGGCCCGGCAGCGACCCCGACGATGTCGCGGAACGCTTCGAGCGGGCACTCGCCGACCTCACCGGCGCCGTCGGCACCGTCATGGTCCCCACCGGGTTCGACACCCGAGGCGTGCCCGTGCTGCGCCATCTGCGTGGCAAGATAGCCACGTTCACCGCGCACGTCCGCTCCATCGCGGACCGCTACGACTGCCCGGTCCTGGACCTGTGGTCGCTCAAGTCGGTCCAGGACAGACGCGCTTGGGGCGGCGACCGGCTGCACCTGTCACCGGAGGGCCACACCCGCGTGGCCCTGCGCGCGGCCCAGGTCCTCGGCCTCGACGTCCCCGCCGACCCCGACCAGCCGTGGCCGCCGCTGCCGCCACGCGGCGCGCTGGAGGTGCGCCGCGACGACATGCAGTGGGCGCGTGAATACCTGGTCCCCTGGATCGGCCGCCGCCTCCGGGGCGAGTCCTCGGGCGACCACACGGTCGCCAAACGCCCGGACCTGCTGCCGCTGCCGCGTCACTGAGTCACCGGCCACCGCCCACCGGCCGGTATCCGTTCCAGGACGCCGCCCGCGAAGACGTCGTACAGCGGCAGTGTCTCCAGATGCACGTAGCCGATGTGGCAGTCGCAGACCGCGAGCGGGCACGCCCGCGGTTTCAGGGCCGCGCGGTACGAGCCGTCGTAGAGGTTGCCCAGCTCCGCCGGGACGAAGTGGCAGCGGCGGACCGTGCCTTCGCCGTCGACCGAGATCACCGACTCGCCCGTACGGCACGGAAGGCCGGCCGAGCGGTGGGGGTGGCGGCTGTACGGGAACAGGGGGTCGACCGACGTCCAGTCGGCGGCCTCCGGATCCGAATAGGCGCGCCCCTCCGCCGCGTTGACCCACAGATAGACGTGCTCCGGGAGATCGGCGCGCAGGCGGCGGGCCTGGTCGAGGTGGTCGGGGAGGCCGACGATGCCGACGCTGAAGCGGATGCCCGCGGCGCCCAGCTCCCGGCACTTGGTCAGGAAGCGGTCGTAGGGCGTCTGGCCGGGGTGGTACGTGCACCACAGGGCCAGCTTCGCCGGGTCGGCGGCCTTCAGCCGGTCCGTGCGGCAGCTGAGATTCGTCTGGATGGCGACCCGCGCGACATGGGGAAGATGGGAGAGGTCGGTGAGCGCCCGCACGTACCAGGAGCGGGTGAGGCCTTCGCCCCACGGGGTGAAGAGGACCGACAGCCGGTCGTCCGTCCGCTCGGCGGCCCACTCCGTGAAGCGCGTCAGCGCGGCCCGGTCCGCGCGCAACTGGTCCCCGCTGTCACGGCGCTTGGCGAACGGGCAGTAAGGACAGTCGTAGTCGCAGGAGGCGAGCGGGCCACGGTAGAGGATCGTCAGGTCCACGTCTGCCTCACTTCGGTTCGTAACCGGCCATCGCGGCCCGGACGGCGGGGGAGAACAGGGCCGGGCCCAGCGCGTCCGAGTGGGCGAGACCTTCCGGCGAGAGGCGCAGCAGGCCGGGCCCGGCGCCCGTGTCGAGCCAGCCGAGGTCGGCGAAGCGGTCCAGCTCGGTGGGGAAGTCGTCGGCGGGGTGGCTGCCGAACCGTAGCCGGTAGTCGTCCACCGCCATGCCCTCGGCCTGGAGCAGTGACTGGAGGAGGTGGCGGCGGCGCGCCTCGTCCGTGTCGACGGCGCGGCCCACCTCCGCGCGGGAGAAGTCCTCGGTGGTCGTGTAGTCGTCGATGATGTTCCGGATCTCGCGCATTCCGACCGCGTAGTCGAAGGAGTAGTGCAGGTCCGAGGTGTAGGAGCGGGCGCCGCAGCCGAGGCCGATCATCCCGTCGGTCTGGCACGCGTGGTCGACAGCCCGGTCGTCCGCCCCTTCGCGCGCGGCGCCGGGGAGGCGGAACATGCGCATCGACACCTGCTCGTAGCCCTCCGCGAGGAGATGGTCCCTGCCCCGCCGGTAGAGATCGAGCCGCTGGGCGTCCCACGCGGCCTCACTGGGGTGCGCGCGCCGCCCGAGCGGGGTCAGCGGCCGGGCGTACAGCGGGTAGAGATACAGCTCCTCGGGCCGCCAGGCGAGCGCCGCGTCGAGCGAGAGCCGCCAGGACCGCGCGGTCTGGCCGTCGATGCCGTAGATGAGGTCGATGTTGAGGACCGGGATCCGCGCGTCCCGGATCCGGCCGAGGGCGGCCTCGACGTCGGAGCGGCGCTGCGGGCGCACCGCCGCCTTCGCCTCCTCCTCGACGAAGCTCTGCACGCCGATGCTCAGCCGGGTGGCCCCGCGGTCGGCCAGCACCGACAGCCGGTCGGCCGTGGCGGTCGACGGCGACGTCTCCACGGAGAGCGGAACGGCCCGCAGATCGGCGCCCATCCGCTTCTCGGCGATGTCGCACAGCCGCTCCAGCTCACCGGCGGTCAGGAAGGTGGGCGTGCCGCCGCCGAAGGCCGCGGCCGCGAAGCGCACCCCGTCGCCGTGGATCGCGTCGCCATGGATCGCGTCGGCCACGGCGGTCGCCTGCCGGTCCAGCGCGTCCAGATAACGCGTCGTCAGTTCGTCCGGCGCGCCGATCCGCGTGAAGAGGTTGCAGAAGCCGCAGCGGACCTCGCAGAACGGTATGTGCAGATAGAGCGAGAGCGCGTCCTTGCGTTCACCGGCCCACAGATCACCCAGGGCCGGACGGTCGGCCAGCGGGCGGTACGCGGTCTTGTGCGGATAGGCGTAGACGTAACTCTCGTACGGGCGCGGGGCGGTGGTCATGGCGGTCGTATCGGTCATCAGGGTGCCCCTGGGTCCAGGAAGAAATGGGCGTACGGCACGGTCCAGACGGACTCGTGGCCGAGACGGTGGCCCGTCCAGCCGTCGTCCCCGTAGGCCGTGCCGTGGTCGGAACAGACGATCGTGAAGCAGCGGCGCCGGCTGCTCGCCGCGGCGAACAGCCGGCCGATGTGCCGGTCGACGTATTCGAGCGCGGCGGCGTGCGTCTGCCGCGAGTCACCCGCCTCACGGGTGGCGCCGGGCAGATGGAACCAGTTCGGCTGATGCAGTGACGGCACATTGACGAAGAGGAACAGGCGCTGACCGGTGGGCAGTTCAGCCACGACCCGCTCCGCGCGGGCCACCTGCGACTCGAACGACGTCGGCGACGCGACGCCGAACTCCGGCTCCCAGTGGCTCTCCTGGAACATCCCCGGCAGTACGGAACCGAGCGCGCCCCGCTTGTTGAAGAAGCCGACACCCCCGACGCACACCGTCCGGTACCCGGCGTCCGCGAGGCCCGACACGAGGTCGGGCGTGTCGAAGACGAACGTCCCCTCGGCCGTGGACTCGCTCCCCTCGAACCGCGCCGCGAACAGCCGAGGATGCGGGCCCGGCGCGGCGGGCGTCGGCAGGAACCCGGCGAACATCGCCTGGTGCGAGGCGTAGGTGAAACTGCCGGGAGCGTGCCGCTCCTCCCAGCGCCCGCCGGGGAGATGCCGGGCGAGATTCGGCAGCCGGCCCGCCGCGGCCAGCTCGGCGGCCACGTCGTACCGCAGGGTGTCGAGGGTGACCAGCAACAGGTCGTCGTGGCCCACGACACCACTCATGTCGGGCAGTTGCGCACCCGTGGTCCCGGAACTCGTCGTCCCGAGACCCTTCGCGCCGGAACCCGCGACATCGGAACCGGTGACATCGGAACCGGTGGTCTCAGAGGCGCGCACGGCGCTCCCCTCCCGCGCGTGCCCGCAGAGCCGCGAGCTGCGCCCCGTAGGTGTCCAGGCCCTCCGCGCCGCTGCCCGGCAGTCCGGTGAGACCGGGCAGCAGATCGCCGAAGGCGTTGACCTCGCCGACGGCGAAGCGGCGCCAGCCGGTCGACGGCAGCAGGTCCACCCCCACGCAGTGCGTGCCGGGGAAGCAGGCCGCGGCCCGCTCGCAGATCTCCAGGGCGGCGGCCCAACTCGCGCCGCCGCTCGCCGCTTCGGTCGCCGCCCGCACCGCGTTCAGATCGCCGCGCGCCCCGCCGAGATGCAGGTTGGTCATGGGCGACGAACTGGTCCGTACGACGGCGTGCGTCGCGCGGCCCGCGACGACCAGCACCCGCAGGTCGGCCGCCCTGCCCTGCTGGGTGGCCTTCGGCAGCCACCGCTCGACATGCAGCCCGTCCGGGGCCAGCGTGTCGACGATCGCCGCCACCTCCCGCTCGGTGGTCAGCCGCCGTACCCGCAGGGAGTTGAACAGCCGCCCCGCCGTGTCGCGTTCGACCGAGGTCGTCGCCCGCACCCGGCCGGGACCCGCGATCTCGACGGCCAGCACCCCGGAGGCCGACGAGCCGTGAGCGATCTTGACGAACGCCCGCCGCATGCCGGGACCGTCCATCAGCGCGCGGACGTCGTCCCAGCCACGCACGGGCGGGGCACCGGGCCCCGACGTCGGCGACGGCGGCACGGGCACGGAGGCCACGTCCAGCACCCCGTGGCACAGCCGCTTGTCGAACAGCACCGCCAACTCGTCCGGGTCGTCCAGGAGATCGGCCCCCGCCTCCCGTACGGCACGGCCCAACTCCCGTACGGCCGAGGTGAACCGCTCGTACCAGAGCGCCGTGCCCTCGACCCGCGTCGGATCGTCCGCGCCACGCAACAGCCGCTCCACCGCCGCGTCCTCGCCGGGTGACTCGATCCGTACGACCTCACCGGGCCGGAACTCGGCTCGCCCGCCCAGTACATCGAGCCAGGCCACCTCACGGGCCGCCGGCAGGCCCGCCGCCCCGACCGCCTCCCGGAACAGCCGGACCCGGCGGCCGGCCGGATTGCCGACGACCGCGAGGCGCGGCCCGCCGCTACTCCGAGAGGGCGACATAACGCCACTCGTCGTCCTCGAAGATGTCGTCGACCGGTTCAAGACTCACCCGCACACCGTGCGGCTCCAGAGCCTCCTGGATCCGCGCGGTCCAGGCCGGTGACATGAAGTGGTGGTCCAGGTCCAGCTCTTTGAGATGGGTGAGCGGCTGTCCGGCGAGGAGCGCTTCGGCGCCCTCGTCGCCGAGCGTGCCCATGGACAGCGCCAGTGATTCGAGCCCGGCCACGACCGGCGCCGAGGCCACGGCGCCGACGATCTCGTCCTGGATCTCGCTGTTCTGGAGCCCCAGATGGCGCAGCCGCGGGAATCGGCCGCCGTCGAGGAGGGGCGCCAGATCGGCGACGGTGGCGCTGCCGCCGTACTCCTCGACGCCCAGCCACAGCTCCAGATGCTCCAGTGCGGGCAGCTCGCTCGCGCCGACGGCGCGGACGACGGAGCCCGGCAGCCCGCCCGATTCGAGACGCAGCACGCGCAGATGCTCGTGCTTCACCGGTCGCAGCCGCAGATCACCGTTCTGGTACGTGTCGCCGCAGCCCTGCGCACCGAACTCCTCGAGCAGTGGGAACGCCTCGATCGCCGGGGTGACGTCGGTCATCATCAGCCAGGAGATCTCGCACCGCTCGCTGTCCACGTCCGCCAGGAACAGCGCGCGCAGAGCGGGGAACCGTGCCGCGTCGGCGATGATCAGCTCCATGGCGGGTGCCAGCCCCGAGTACTCACCGGTCCACCACGGACCGATGACCAGCGCGCGCACGCGCCCGGTGTCCACGGTCTCCGTGAACCGCCGCCACAGCCGGGCGAAAGTCCACTCCTTGTCATACCCGCAGTCGAGCCGCCAGGCGACGGCGTCGGGCTCGGGCAGCGCCCCCGGTGCCGGGACCTCGTCGAGGGGGAGGGTGAAGAAGGGCAGTCCGTAGAGCTCCTCGAAGGGGTTGATCTCCACGGCGCCGCTCATTCCGCCACCGCCGTGTAACGCGACTCGTCGTCCCTCGCGGACTCGCACTCCGAGAGATCCACGACCACACCGGCGGGCTCCAGCGTCGCGCGGATCCGCTCGCGCATCGGCTCACTCAGATAGTGGTGGTGCAGATCGAGCTTCTTGAGGTGCGTGAGCGGCTGACCCCCGAGCAGCGCCTCGGCGCCCTCGTCACCGAGGGTGCCCATCGACAGGTCGAGCGTCTCCAGCCGCGCCACGACCGGCGCCCCCGCCAGCGCCGCCGCGATGTCGTCCTGGATCTCGCTGTTGCGCAGCGCCAGTGACTTCAGGGCGGGCAGACGCGCCCCGGTGAGGAACGGATCCAGGTCGGCCACGATCGTGTTCGCGCCGTACCAGGACACGCCCAGCCAGATGTCCAGATGCTCGAGCGCGGGCAGGTCGGCCGCGCCGATGTTCCGCACCACGTCGGCGTCCAGACCGCCCGTCTCGACCGTCAGCGAACGGAGCCGCTCGTGCGTGATGCCGGTCATGTTCAGATCCTGGCCGCCGCGCACCCCGAAGGAGCGCAGCTGCGGGAGTCCGTTGATCAGCGGCGCCATCGCCGTCTGGTTGATCCACGAGATCTCGCACTCCTCGAAGGTGATGTCACCGAAGAACAGCGCCCGCAGGGAGGGGAGTTGATCGCCCGCGGCGACGATGGCCGCTATCGCGCCGTCAGGGGGCGAATCGTAGGCCTCGGACCAGGCCCCGACGATCAGCGCGCGGACCTCGGCGGTGTCGACGGCCTTGAGGAAGCGGGCGAACGCGGACTCCCACTCCTCCTCGCTGTCGTACGCGTCGACGCTGACGCGCCACGCCACCGACCCCGCGTCGGGGAGCTTCGCCTCGGCTTCGGCTTCGGCGACGGGGAAGTCGAACGCGGGCAGGCCGTCCAGCTCCTGCAGATGGGTCGAAACGGTCATGGCGAGTGCTCCAGACACCGGGCGTCGGCGTTGATCGGCTTGCTGCTGAGAGAAGTTGTAACAGGCCCCACTGACAAGCCCGGTTCGGGGTCGGAGCCGAATGTCAGACCCACCGTCTAGCGTCGTTCACAGGTCGGCGCACTCGGCGCCGCCCGGTCGAGGGGAGAGCCATGTACCGGCAGGGAGACGTGCTCATCGTGCCCGTCGCGGACGAGAGCGTGCCGTCCGGGACCGCCCAGGCGCGGAGCGAGCCGAGGGACGCGCGGGGCCGCCTCGTCCTGGCGCTCGGTGAGGTCACGGGACACGCCCACGCGGTGACGGGCCCCGGTCTGCTCGTCCGGGAGACGGGCGGCGAGTTCGGGCCGATGCTGCTCCATCTGCCCGAGGGCGGCCGGGTGGTGCACGAGGAGCACGCGGCGATCCCGCTGCCCAAGGGGTGGTTCCGCGTGGTGCGCCAGCGCGAGTACCTGCCGGGTGCGGTGCGCGTCGTCGCCGACTGAGGAGCGACGACCGGCGGCAGGGCGCCACGGCGCAGTACAGGGCAGTTCGCGGTACACGGGACAGTGACGACAGGGGACGGGGCTTCAGACATGCAGCATGTGGACAAGTGGCGGGGCGTCGCGGCGGCGACGGGGGCGGCCGACCGGCCGGCGGCCGAGGCGGGGATACGGCTCGCCTACCGCACGGCCGGACTGACCGAGCCGGAGCGCATCATCTGGGCGGACTCCCCGCTCGCCGGACTCGCCGCCGTCCGGTCCCTCACCGATCAGGGCCGATCGGTCCGTGAGGAGGTCCGCACCAAGCCGTGGGCCGAGGAACGGCGGCGTATCCACGACGAGTTGGGCCCGGCGGGCTGGGCCGAGTGGTGGGGCGCCACCGGCGCCCGCCTGTGGGACACCACCCGCGCGCTCGCCGAGCGGATCCGCTCCGGCATCACCGACGCACTCGGCACGGAGGCTGTCGATGTTCCCGAGACACGTCAGCTGCTGCTCGACGCGGTCCTCGGCCAGCACGACGCCGCCTGGCTCGCCGCCTTCGACGGCCGCGGCGACCGGCTCGCGGGACTCGCCGACGTCGCGGCACACGCGGGCTGGTGGTGGCCCTACGAGAACGTGACAGTGATCTGCGAACGGCCCGTGGAGCTGCACCGCGACGAGGCCGGACGCCTCGACCGCGGCGACGGCCCGGCCCTCGCCTACCCGGACGGCTTCGCTCTGTACGCGTGGCGCGGTATGCCCGTCCCGGCCGACTTCCTCGCCGAACTCACCTCGCTCGACCCGGCGAGGATCCGCGCCGAGGAGAACGCCGAGCTGCGCCGCGTGATGCTGGAGCACTACGGCTACGACCGCTATCTCACCGAGTCCGACGCCAAGCCGATGGGCAAGGACGAGACCGGCATCCTCTGGCGGATAGCGCTCGAAGGGGACGAGGACGTCGTGATGGTCGAGGTCGTCAACTCCACCCCCGAGCCCGACGGCACGAGCCGCACCTACTGGCTGCGGGTGCCGCCGGGGACTCGTACCGCCAAGGAGGGCGTGGCCTGGACGTTCGGCCTGGACGCCAACGAGTACGAACCGATGAGGCAGACCTGACCGGCTGAGGTTTCGGGCCTGTCCCCAATCGCGCGGACAGGCCACGAATCACACCTCGCCCGACAGGAGCGCGTCGGCGCCGATCAGCGACGAACTGCCCTCCACCGTGCAGGCGTAGGCGCCCGCGACCGCGCCCAGGCGCGCGCAGTCCTCCAGGTCCCGCCCGGCCAGCCGCCCGTAGAGGAAACCGGCGACATACGCGTCGCCCGCGCCGTTGGAGTCCACCACCGGTGCGGGCGGGACGGTCGCCGGGATCGGCCGGGGAGTACGGCTGCCCTCGCGGGTCAGCACGTACGAGCCACCGGCGCCCGCCGTGGCCACCACCGCCTGCGCCCTGCCCTCACGCAGGATCTCCCGCATCACCGGAGCTATGCGCTCCCTCGCTCCGGCGGCGCTCAGGAAGACCAGATCCGCGCGGTAGGCGAACTCCCGGTGATAGGCGTTCACCCCGTCCCAGTCGTGCAGGTCCGTCGAGACCGGGACGCCCTGCTCGATGATGTCGTCGAACAGGAACCGGGTGAAGTTCGTGATCGACACATGGACATGGCGGGCCCGCCTCAGATGCGGCAGGTAGAACTCGCGCGGCATCCGCAGGTCCTCCGGATCGCGCGCGTCGTGGAAGGACATCCTGCGGCCGGTCTTCTCGACGAGATTGACCGCGCGGCGCGTGCCCGCGGGCGAGATCATCCCCTCGAAGTCCACACCGCCCTTGGCGAGATGCTCGCGGACCTGGCTGCCCGTCCAGTCGTCACCGATGAAGTCGAGGAATTTGACGTTCAGTCCGAGTGCCTGACAGCCCAGGGCCACATTGCCGCCGGTCTGCCCCGGCCATTCGCGGATCGGCCCGACACCGACCGAGTCGGCGAGCGGGACGGGGAGCGAGTCGACACGGACCACGGTGTCCACGCCGCTGCCGCCGAGGACGAGCACGTCATGGCTCGGTTCGCCTCCGGGCCCGGCCTCCGGGGCGACCGCCGACTCGAATGCCCGCTCAACGTCCGGATGTTCGGTCTGCTGCGCCACAGTCTCCACCTTCGTGCCGGATTCCGGATGTCCGCCTCAGTATGGCCGTGGTGGCGCCGGCGGGTGGCGGGTGCCCGTCACCCGGCGGCACCGGTCATCGCTCGTGGGCGGTGAGTGCCGCTCTGTCGACGCCCAGTTCACGCGCCAGCGCCTCGTCCGACCAGTCCAGCAGGGTGGTGCGGGTGAGCGAGCCCGCGTACGACGTCATCTGCACCGCGAGACCGTCCAGCAGCGCCGTCAGCCGCCAGGCCGTCGCGACCGGGTCGGCGCAGCGGAACTCACCGGCGTCCACGCCCTCGGTGATGACGGCCGTGAGCGCGGCCTTCCACTGCTGGTCGAGTTCGCTGGCCACCTCGTGGAGCGCGGGCTCGCGCGGCGCCGCCGCCCATCCCTCGATCCACAGCCGCCACCCCTTGGCCTCGCCGGTCGGCGCGTACCAGCGGATCGCCGCGTGCAGCCGGCGCAGGGCGCTCGCGTGGCGGCCGAGCAACTCCCGTAATTGCGCCAGGTCTTCCTCGGCGGCGTGGCGGAAGGCGGCGGCGAGAAGCTTCTCCTTCGTGGAGAAGTGGTACAGCACCAGGGCGTTGCTCACCCCCAGAACGGTGGCGACGTCGGCGATGCGCACGGCGGCCACCCCCCGCGTCTGGATCTGATCGACGGCGGCGCGCAGCAGGTCCTCGCGCCGCTCCTCCACACTCAGCCGTACTCTCGCCACACTCCGAACCCTAACTCGCGCCGGTTGACATAAATCGCGGGCCCGTAAACCGGCCCTCCCTCGCACCGCCCGGTCAGCGGTAATGCCCGAACCGCTCGGCGATCAGGGGCAGTCGGCCGGCGGCGATGGCGTGCGCGGCGGCTCTCGGAGTCGTACGCCCGGCCTCCGCGCGTTCCAGCATCAGCTCCGTCAGCGCGCGCATGGAGCGCCGCGTGTGGGCGAACGCCTCGTCCGCGTCGGGACCGATGTCGCCGAAGAGGGTCCACCACCACCAGGCGTTCGTACCGGAGTTGACGACGACATCCGGCAGCACCGTGATCCCGCGCGCGGCCAGCAGTTCCTCCGCGTCGGCCAGGACGGGCATGTTCGCCGCCTCGACGATCCAACGGGCCGTGATCCGGGCCTGGTTGGTGGCGTCGATCGCGTACGAGACGGCCGCGGGCACCAGGATCTCGGCGTCCGCCGACAGCCAGGCGTCGCCCGGCAGCTCGCGGTCGCCGGGCCGCAGCACCGCGCGGTCCACCGTTCCGAACTCGTCACGCGCCGCGAGAAGCGACTCGACGTCCAGCCCCTCCGGACAGGCGATGGTCCCCTTGACGTCCGCGACAGCCACGACCGCGAGTCCGGCCCGGACGAGGAACCGCGCCGTCGCCCCGCCCATGGTCCCCAGCCCCTGCACCGCGACACGTGTCCCCTCGTACGGGACACCCGCCCGGTCGAGCGCGGTGAGCGCGGACTCGGCCACGCCGCAGCCGCCGGCCAGTTCGTCCAGGCCGATGCCGTCGACGTGCACGGCGAAGGCGTCCGCGAGACGCCGCCGCGCGGCCGTCTCGTCGTCGAGGAGCGGATGGATCGCCTGGATGGTCGAGACGAGCCCCGCCTCGGCGGCCGCCCGGTCGACCAGGTCCTGGCTCAGCCCCAGGTCCTCGCCCATGGTCCAGACGGTCTCGATGTACGGCCGTACGGCGCGCAGGTAGCGGACGAGGACGCCGTACGCCGCCGGGTCCCGGGGATCGCAGTCGATACCGCCCTTGGCGCCGCCCAGCGGGATGTAGCGCGCCGACGGGTCGTCGTTGTAGTGCAGGGCCTCTTTCATGGTCATGCCACGGGCCAGCCCGGTCACCTCGTCCAGTGAACAGCCCTCGCGCATCCGCAGTCCGCCGCTGGAGACCCCGCGCACGAGCCGGTCGACGACCAGATACCCCTCGCGGCCGGTCACATGGTCGCTCCAGGTCAGCGATATCAGGGGGGACATGGGTGCCTCCGGGCGCCGCAACTGAATGGGGGGTCAGTATCGACAGCGGGGAGTGCGGCTGTCAAAGAGATCACCGGGCGGTCGTGGTGGACCGTTCGCATGGCCGGATCTCGCCCGTCGGTGGCCGTGCGCGGGAATCCGGGAGATCGTCCGCACGTTGCATCAAGGTGCCACGGACGGCGCATCGGCGTGGCACCCCGATTATGGAAACACCTCATAATGTGATGAACCCGAACCTTCAGGAGATGCAGTGAACGGCGCCGGCTCCCCACCCTCACTACGCTCCCGGCTGCGCGCGATGCGGTCCGAGGCCTTCGGCGCCGACTCGGCCGGCGAACGTCTGGAGCGGATCCACAACTCCCCGAACTTCGCCGACGGTGTGTTCCAGAATCCCGAGGGCACCGCCAGAATCAGACCGTCCGGCTCCATGCTGGAGCTGTCGAAGGTCTACTTCCGTAAGGAGGCGCGCGCCCGGCGCGCGCCCGCCACGCCCATCCCGGTCCACCAGGACACCCTGGCGGACCTCGCCGTACCGCCCGCCTCGGGGCTGCGGCTGACCTGGATGGGGCACTCCAGCGTCCTCGCCGAGATCGACGGCCGGCGCGTGCTCTTCGACCCGGTCTGGGGCGAGCGCTGCTCCCCCTTCTCCTTCGCCGGACCGAAGCGGCTGCACCCCGTGCCCGTCTCGCTCGCCGCGCTCGGGCCGGTCGACGTCGTCGTCATCTCGCACGACCACTACGACCATCTCGACCTGCCGACGATCAAGGGCCTCGCCTCCACCGACACCATCTTCGCCGTGCCGCTGGGCGTCGGCGCGCACCTGGAGCGCTGGGGCGTTCCCGCCGCCCGCCTGCGCGAGCTGGACTGGAACGAGACGGCGGAGGTCGCGGGCATCTCGTTCACCGCGACACCCGCGCGGCACTTCTGCGGCCGTGGTCTGCGCAACCAGCAGCACACCCTCTGGGCGTCCTGGGCCGTCGCGGGACCCGAGCACCGGATCTACCACAGCGGTGACACCGGCTACTTCGCCGGCTTCCGCGACATCGGCGCCGCGCACGGCCCCTTCGACGCCACGATGATCCAGATCGGCGCCTACAGCGAATACTGGCCGGACATCCACATGACCCCGGCCGAGGGTCTGCGGGCGCACGTCGACCTCCAGCAGGGCAGCCCGTCCGGCGTGATGCTGCCGATCCACTGGGGCACCTTCAACCTGGCCCCGCACCCGTGGGCCGAGCCCGGCGAGGGCACGGTCACCGCGGCGGCGGACGCGGGCGTACGGATCGCGCTGCCGCGTCCGGGCGAGTCCTACGAGCCGACGCTCACCGAGAGCATCCCCGGCACCCCGTGGTGGCGCTCCGTCGCCGTCGCGCCGGTCGACGGCTGGCCGGAGGCGGTACCGGCGGGGGACAAGGCCTCCGTTTCGGCCGCGGCAACGGCGGCGGCAACGGCTCCGGCCTCCGGCGCGGAGTCGGGCAAAGCGGGCCAGGCCCCGGGCCCCGGCGCGACCGGCAACGGGACGACCGGCGCCGACCCGTCCGAGGCGGCACCCTCCGCGCAGAGCGCGCCGTAACGCCTGGTCCGCGGAGCCTTCCGGGTCTCGCGGGTCTCGCGGGTCCTCCGTGCTCGGCGGGGCGAGCGCTCAGACCTGGACCACCGTCACGCCGCGCTCCTCGAACAGCTTGGCCTGTTCGGGGGCGCCCGTGTCGGTGATGAGTGTGCTGATGGCGTCCGTCGGGCAGATCCGGGCGAACGCGGGCGTGCCCAGCTTCGAGTTGTCCGCCACCACCACGAGCGTGCGCGCCCGTGCGGCGAGAAGTGCGTTGATGCTCGCCTCGTGCTCGCTGTGCGCGCTCGCCCCCGCCTCCGCGTCGACGGCGTCGGCGCCGATGAAGGCGATGTCCAGGCTCACCTCACC
Source organism: Streptomyces panacea (assembly GCF_040560175.1). Lineage (NCBI taxonomy): Bacteria > Bacillati > Actinomycetota > Actinomycetes > Kitasatosporales > Streptomycetaceae > Streptomyces > Streptomyces panacea. Next base: position 42,546 of record NZ_JARJHW010000003.1, on the reverse strand, counting down.
CAGGATGTGCCGGGCCAGCGGCCCCACCAGCTCGTACGACTGCGGCATGGCCACCCCACCCGTGGTCACGATCTTGATGTGCGGGCGTACGGCCAGCTCATGGGCGATGTTCAGCGCGTTCGTCACCAGGGTCACGGCGGGCTCGCCGCCCCTGTTCGGCATGTCGGCCAGATCCGCCCGCGTGGCGACGGCCCGCGCGACCTCCGCCGTCGTCGTGCCGCCGTTGAGCCCGATCACCATGCCCCGGTGTACCAGAGCGGCGGCCGCGGCCCCGATGCGCTGCTTCTCCGCTGACCGCCCCACCGACTTGTAGCGCGGCGGCAGCCCGTACGCGACCGAGTGCGCCACCGCCCCGCCCCGGGTCCGGGTGAGCAACTGCTGCTCGGCGAGATGGTCGAGGTCCCTGCGTACGGTCGCCGCCGATACGGACAGTTCGGCGGCGACGTCGTCGACGTCCAGCCGGCCCCGCTCGGCGAGCAGTCCGAGCAGGGTGTTGTGCCGTTCGTACCGGTCCACCGCATCTCCTTCGTCACTCCTCGGATCATTCAAGCACCTCCGAGCCTGGAAGAGTTTGCTTGAAGATGCTTGAAACTCTGCTCTACCATGCAGAAACAAGCATTTCCGAAGTAGAGACCGAGAGTGGAGAGCCGACGTGACGTTTGTCCAGACGGAACTGGCCAGCCAGCCCGAGAGCTGGAGCCGGGCGGCGGAGCTGGCCGACGGCCTGCGCGGCTCGGGCCGGCTGCCCGAGGCCGGTGAGCGCACGGCCGTCGTCGGCTGTGGCACCTCGTACTACATGGCCCAGGCGTACGCGGCGCTGCGGGAGGGCGCCGGGCAGGGCGAGACCGACGCCTTCGCCGCCTCCGAGTTCCCTGCGGGCCGCCGCTACGACCGTGTCGTGGCACTGACCCGGTCGGGCACCACCACCGAGGTTCTTCAGCTGCTGGCCGCCGCCCGCGGTACGGCCCGTACGACCGCGATCACCGCGGACCCCGAGACGCCGATCCGCTCGGCCGCCGACGATCTGGTCGTCCTCGACTTCGCGGACGAGCGGTCCGTCGTGCAGACCCGGTTCGCCACCACGGCGCTCACCCTGCTCCGCGCCCACCTCGGCCTGCACACCGCCTCGGTGGTCGCCGACGCCGAGCGGGCCGTCGCGGAGCCGCTGCCCGAAGGGATCACCGACTGCACGCAGTTCACCTTCCTCGGGCAGGGCTGGACCGTCGGGCTGGCCAAGGAGGGCGCGCTCAAGATGCGGGAGGCGGCGCTCGCCTGGACGGAGTCGTACCCCGCCATGGAGTACCGGCACGGTCCGATCAGCATCACCACCAAGGGCACGGCCACCTGGCTGCTCGGCCCCGCGCCCGACGGGCTCGCCGAGCAGGTCGGCGCGACCGGCGGGCTGTGGGTGGCCGGTGAACTCGACCCGCTGGCCGAGCTCGTACGGATCCAGCGGCTGGCTCTCGCGCTCGCCGACGCGCGAGGTCTCGACCCGGACCGGCCGCGCCACCTGACCCGTTCGGTGATCCTCACGGGGGAGTAGTCGAGGCCCCCGTCGCGCGGGGTCGCTGGGCGGACGAGGGCCGGAGACGTGGGCAACCGCTCCGGCCCTCAGGGTGATTGCACTGTTTCGGACTGTTGTGCGATGGCTCATACCAGAGCGGGATGCTCTGTGGGCAAGTTCGTCAACTGCCCGCCACAACTGACTATTCGCCAACTACGGTGAGTGCTCGGTGATCAACGCTGGGCTTCTTTCGTATGTCCGCCCGCCGCCACCCACCGACGACACCGCCGCAGAACACCGAATGCCTGGGGCCCCACGTACCGAGGACGCTGATGTCTCAACTTCGCGCACCCACCGCGCGACCCGATCGCCGAGAAGGCGGCCGGCACGGCCGGCCGGGCACTCGCGCGCCCTCGGCCAAGGCGTCGCCGGCCAAGGGCCCGCCCACACCCGGGCCCACCGCGCCCGCGCAGCCCGAAGCCCGGATACGCCCCCAACTCCTGCGCGCCGCCGTACTGCCGACCGTCATAGCCACCCTCAGCGGTCTGCTCGCCCTGCTCGTCACCATCCGCTCCGGCGGGGTGCGGCCCACCCCCGAGATCTGGGCCGCCGTCGTCGGTGCGGTGCTCATCGGCGCCGTCGCGGCCACAGCCGCCGCCGTCGGGGCCGACCGCGCCTCCAAGTCCGTGATCGACCGCAGCAACGCGTTGCGCCGTGCGAGCGCCCGCGCCCAGGCCGACCTGCGCGGCGTCGTGGAACAGCTCCGCCGCGGCGAGGGCCCGCCGCCGCGCCGCACGCCCGCGGCGCGGGCTCCCGTCGGCGACGAACTCGACCTGCTCGCCCAGGAACTGGAACGGTCCCAGGACGCCGCGGTTGCCGCCGTCGTCCACGCGTCCCGGCTGTCGAGCAGCGTCGGCAACGAACAGAAGGTCGAGGTCTTCGTCAACCTCGCCCGCAGGCTCCAGTCACTCGTGCACCGGGAGATCCAGCTCCTGGACGAACTGGAGAACAAGGTCGAGGACCCGGACCTGCTGAAAGGTCTCTTCCACGTCGACCATCTCGCCACCCGTATCCGCAGGCACGCCGAGAACCTCGCCGTACTCGGCGGGGCCATCTCGCGCCGCCAGTGGAGCCGGCCGGTCACCCTGACCGAAGTGCTGCGCTCCGCCATCGCCGAGGTGGAGCAGTACCCGCGCGTCAAACTCGTACCGCCCATCGACGGCACCCTGCGCGGCCACGCCGTCGCCGACGTCGTCCACCTGCTGGCCGAACTGGTCGAGAACGCCACGCTGTTCTCCGCGCCGCACACCCAAGTCCTGCTCCGGGCCCAGCAGGTCACCTCCGGGCTGGCCATCGAGGTCGAGGACCGCGGCCTCGGCATGCCCGCCGACGAGCAGAAGCGGATGAACGCCCTGCTCGCCGACCCCGACCAGGTCAACGTCGCCCATCTCCTCCAGGACGGCCGGATCGGGCTGTTCGTGGTGTCGGCCCTCGCCCGCCGGCACGGCATCGCCGTCCGGCTGCACGCCAACATCTACGGCGGAATCCAGGCCGTACTGGTGCTGCCGCGGGCGCTGTTGGGCGCCGAGGACGGCGAAGGGCCGCAGCAGGTCGGGCAGGCCGCTCCGGGAGCGCCCCTGACCGGGCCCACGCCCGTGCCGGCACCCGGGCCCTTACCCACGCCCGTATCCACGCCCGGACCCGGGACCGTGCCCCTCCCCGTGCAGGAGACGGCGCCGGCGTCGCCTCCCGTACCGGTGCGGGTGTACGAGGCGGAGTCCGGCCCCGTAACGGAAGAACCCCCGCAGCCGTATCCCCAGGGGCCCCGCGGGCAACGCTCGCACCGGCGGACCTCGGGACGCCGGCCGCTGCCCGTACGCGGCGAGCGCACCGCGCGCACCAGCTCTCTCTCGCGGCCCCGGCCGCCCGAGCCGGGACAGCACCCGCAGCCGGACGGCCCGCTCCCGCCCGAGTCTCCGCCCGCGCCGGACCCGTCCCCGGACCTCTCCGTACCCGGCGTCGTACGCGGCACCATGGACCGGCCCCAACTGCCCAGGCGCCGCAGCCAGGAGCACCTCGTCCCCCAACTGCGGGACGCGCCCGCCCCGCCGGGCGACGACGAACCGGTGCTCCACGATCCCGGTCTGATGGCCGCCTTCCAGCGCGGCATCGGCCTCGCGGAGGCCCAGCCCACCAGGGACCCCGGGCCCGATCTCACCCCGGCCCCGGCCGCAGCGGCAGCCCCATCCCCCATTCCCGCGCCCATTCCCGCGCCCGTGCCGGACCTGCCGGATCCGCGACGCCAAGACCGGGACAACCCCCACTAGGAGTAGATCACCATGGCGAGCGATGCGCCGACAGGCCACGTCTCCGACCTCGACTGGCTGCTCAGCGGCCTGGTTCAACGGGTGCCGTACACCCGCAGCGCGGTACTCCTCTCCTCCGACGGACTCGTCAGATCCGTCCACGGCCTCGACCCCGACAGCGCCGACCACATGGCCGCTCTCGCCTCCGGCCTCTACTCGCTCGGCCGCAGCGCCGGCGCGCGCTTCGGCGACACCAGCGAGGTGCGCCAGGTGGTGGTGGAGCTGGACTCCACCCTGCTCTTCGTCTCGACGGCGGGTTCCGGCACCTGCCTCGCCGTGCTGGCCGGCCGCGAGGCGGACGCCGCCGTCCTCGGCTACGAGATGGCGATGCTGGTCAAGAGCGTCAGGCCCTACCTGGCGACGCCGGTCAGGCAGGCGGCCGGCACCACATCGAGCGTCACGGGGCAGTGAACGTGACGGTCCCGACGGACGGGCCGTGGCTGGACGACGCCGCGGGCCGGCTCATCCGCCCGTACACGGTCAGCGGTGGCCGGACCCGCCCCACGGCGGAGCTGGATCTCATGTCGCTGGTCATGGCCACGGGCGCCGCGAGCCAGATGTACTTCGGCCCCGAGCACAGCGAGGCGCTCGGCCTCTGCCGGGGGCCGACGTCGGTGGCGGAGATCGCCGGACATCTGCGGCTGCCCGCCGTCGTCACGAAGATCCTGCTCTCCGACCTGATGGACAGCGGCGCGGTCACCGTCCGGCCACCGCACAACTTCGACAATCCCAGCGACTGTTCCCTTCTGGAGGCAGTACTCGATGGTCTACGACGACAGCTCTGACTCCTTCCCCACCCCTTTTCCCACCGCGCTCAAGGTCCTGGTGGCCGGTGGCTTCGGGGTGGGCAAGACGACCTTCGTGGGATCGGTCAGCGAGATCTCGCCGCTGAGCACCGAGGAACTGCTGACGCAGGTGGGCGCGGAGACGGACGATCTGACGGGCGTCGAGCTGAAGACCTCGACCACCGTCGCCATGGACTTCGGCCGGATAACTCTCGACGAGCGCCATGTGCTCTACCTCTTCGGCACTCCCGGCCAGGAACGCTTCTGGTTCATGTGGGACGAACTCTGCCGGGGCGCCCTCGGCGCGATCGTCCTCGCCGACACACGGCGACTGGAGAACTCGTTCTCCGCCGTGGACTTCTTCGAACAGCGCGGTATCGGATTCGTCGTCGCGGTCAACGAGTTCGACGGCAGCTTCCGCTACGACGCGGAGGAGGTACGGGCGGCGATCGATCTCCGGCCGGACGTGCCCGTCGTGATATGCGACGCGCGCATCGCCAGCTCCGGGATCCGGACGCTGGTCACCCTCGTACAGCACCTGCTCACCGCCGTTCCGGCCGCCGGTGTTCCCGACACCGCTGTCGGAGCCCCCGCCGACACCGCCGTCGCGAGCGGTGTCGGTCCGGACGACGGGCCGGCGTCATGAGGTACGACCCCATCGGCCGGCTGCTCCTGACTCCCGTCGACCGGGACGCGCCCGACCGGGTACGGCGGCTGCGCCTGCTCGGGCTCGGCGAGTGGCCCGAGCCGGCCTTCGACGCCTTCGCGCTGAACCTCGCCCAACTCGCGGGCACGCCGTACTCGATGGTCAACTTCATCGACGAGGAACGGCAGTTCTACGCCGGGCTGCACACCCCGGCCCCCGAGACGGGCCGCTTCAGGGACCGCGACCACGGCTACTGCCCCCATGTGGTGGTACGGCGCAAGGCACTCGTCCTGGAGGACGTACGCGACTTCCCGCGCTTCGCCGGCAACGCCATGGTCGACGAGACCGGCCTGCGTTCCTATCTGGGCGTGCCGCTCATCGACCGCACCGGCATCGCGCTCGGCACGGTGTGCGTCGTCGACACCCGGCCCCGGCAGTGGGGGAGAGCCGGGCTGGAGACCGTCAAGTCGCTGGCCGCCGAGCTGTCCGAGCGGATACACCGGAGGGAGGACGGCATCATCTGATTGGCCGTCACATTCACCGTACGTGCACGGTCTCGCCGTCGGCGAAGGTCAACAGCGCCGCTTCGACCGACACTTGAACGCGTACGGCGTCGCGCAGCGCCTGCGGGTCCGGTGCCGCGGACGCGTCCCCGACGAGCGCGATCAGCGTCGTTAGGACATGCACCCCGCCCGGACGGCCCTCCAGCCGCGGACAGGGCGTCGCCGAGTGCGTCCGGTCCAGCCCGTTCGCGACCGAGCCCCGTACCTGCTCCTGTACCTGCTCCCGGCCCCGGCCCCGTACCCCGTCAGGCGCGGCGTTCCAGTACGTCGACGGCCAGTTCGCGTACCACCGACTCGTCCACCTCCACCCCCAGGCCCGGCCCCTCCGGCACCCACGCGGTCCCGTTCTCGACGCGCACGGTCTCGCCCGCGTACGGCGAGCCGATGAACTGGCGCCCGTTGAGATCGACCGGCGTCGTGATGCCGTACGCCGCGAACAGGTGCAGCGAGGCGGCCAGCCCCAGGTCCGACTCGGTGAGCCCCGACCCCATCAGCTCCACCCCGCAGTCCTCGGCGAGCGAGCAGAGCCGCCGCGAGAGCGTGAGGCCGCCGCTGCGCTGGACCTTGGCGATCGCGACGTCGACCGCCCCGAGCCGTACGAAGGTCGCCAGATCGCTCGGATGCCGCAGGCTCTCGTCGAGCGCCACCGGCACGGCCGAGAGGTCCCGCAGCCGCCGCAGCCCGGCGATGTCGTTGGCGGGCAGGGGCTGTTCGAAGGCCGTCACACCGAGCGCGTCGAGCCGGCGGGCCATCCGCAGGGCGACGGGCACCGTGTACGCCTGATTGGCGTCGACCCAGAGCGGCGCGTCCGGGGCGTGTTCACGTACGGCCGCCACCACGGCGGCGTCGGTGTCCTCGTCGTGCAGACCGATCTTGACCTTGAAGGCCCGATACCCCTCGTCCTTGCCCTCGGCGACACTGTCCCCCACCTCGGCGGGCGACTGGCCCGCGACGATCCAGCCCAACTCAATGCTCTCCGCCCGCCGTTGGCCCCACAGCACCCCGAGCGGCATACCCGCCGCCCGGCCCAGCAGGTCGTGCAGCGCCACGTCCACGGCGCTCTTGGCGAGGGGCGCGCCGATGGTGAATCCCCGGTTGACCGCCCGGTCGAAGGCGGTGTCGACGGCGTCCAGATTCCAGACGGGTGTCCCGATGATCGCCGGCGCGAGGTAGCGGTCGATCGTCGTCACGATCGATTCGGCGGTCTCGTACGTCCAGGCGGGGATGGGCGTCGCCTCGCCCCACCCGTACATCCCGTCCGCGCCGACCCGGACCAGGATCCGGACGGACGGGGTCCCGGCGACGGCCACGGAGCCGCCCGCGACGCCGAAGGAGCGGTGAGTGGGCAGTTCGACGGCGAACGTCTCGACACGGTCGATCCTCATGGCGGCCAGATCCTCCCTCACCTCGCGTCCCCCGTCGCTCGCCCCTGCGCCGCGTCCTCCATCGGCGGCGGCCCCGTACTGGCCCGCAGCACCACCTCGCCGCCCACCCGGAGCACGCGCGACCGCTGCCCGTGCGGCTCACGCAGCGCCAGCGAGATGGCGTGCTGCCCCATGGCGGTCAGCGGCAGGGCGACCGTGGTGAGCGGGGGAGTCAACTCCCTTACGAGCGGGATGTCGTCGAAGCCCGCGAGCGAGATGTCGGCGGGCACGTCGATGCCCGCCTCCCTGAACGCGGCGAGCGCGCCCACCGCCATCACGTCGGTCACGCCGAAGACGCAGGTGGGGCGGACCGGACGGGTGAGGAGTTCACGCGCCGCCGCGTAACCGCCGTCGCGGGTGAAGGCGCCCTCCACGACGCAGTCGCCGTCGAGCGTGATCCCCGCCTCGGCCAGCCCCTCCCGGAAGCCGGCCAACCGGTCGGCGACGGTGGTGAGTTCAGGCGGCCCGCTCAGGACCGCGAACCGCCGGTGGCCGAGCGCCAGCAGCGCGCGGGCGAGCGCCGCCGCGCCCGCGCGGTTCTCGGGCAGGACGGCGTCGGCGCGCACGCTGCGGTGCCGGCTGACGACCGCGACCCGGCCGCCCGCGCGGATGTACGGGTCCAACTCGGCGCTCAACGCCCGTTCCCAGGTGCGGTCCTGGAAGCCCGAGCCGATCAGCAGGATGGCGCGGGCGCGCTGGGCGCGGAGGATGGAGACGTACTCGATCTCCCGTGACGGTTCGCGGAACGTGCTCGCGAGCATGACCAGAACGTCCTGTTCGGCGGCGGCCCGCATCACCCCGTCGGCGATCGCGGCGAAATACGGATCGCCCACGTCGTGGCAGATCAGCCCCACCGTGTTGCTCGACGAACTGGCGAGCGCCTGGGCATGCGCGTTGGGGATGTAACCGAGCAGATCCGCCGCCGCCCGCACCCGGTCCCGCAGTTCGTCCCGGACGCGTGTGGTGCCGTTCAGGGCCCTGGACGCGGTCGCCAGGGAGACACCCGCGTGGCGCGCCACGACGTCCAGCGTCACATGCGTCCGTGCTTCCCGTTCACTCAAGACGGCCCCCGAGTCGCGGTGGCGGCAGGGCCCTTGGCGGGGCCCGGAAACTTCCGGACGACCTATTGACCGTTCGGACAAGCAGTCATTAGCGTGGCGATCACCTTACCAGAAAGCGCTTTCTGAAAGCGCTTCTTCCGGTACGGCAGTACGGCAACCGGTACAGCAGAGGATCGGACAGCGCTTCGTAACCGCTCCTGATTTCCGAGGAGTTCACTGTGAGTCAGAGCGTCATGCCGGGACCGACCAAAGAGATCGCGGGAGTCGCCACACGCAACAGGCCAGGAGCGGGGGAGCGGTTCGGCAAGGCCGTCGAAACCAGCTGGCGGCCCGTCGTACTGCTGCTCGCGTGCTTCGTCGCGTGGTGGGCCGTCGCCGCCGCCGAGCTGGTCGAGCCGTATCTCGTCCCCTCACCCGGGGCGACCCTGGACGTGCTGACGGGCAAGACCAGTTACCTCTGGGAACACACATGGGTGACCACCTACGAGACCCTGCTCGGCTTCGTCATCGCGGTCGTCGTCGGGGTGCTCGCGGCAGTCGTGATGGTCTACTCGTCGACCGTCGAGAAGACCCTCTACCCGATCCTGCTCTTCGCCCAGGTCGTACCGAAGATCGCCATCGCGCCCCTGTTCGTGGTCTGGCTCGGCTTCGGCATCACACCGAAGGTCCTCATCGCGGTCCTCATCGCCTTCTTCCCGGTCGTGATCTCCATGGTCACCGGCCTCAAGGCGGTCGACCCCGAGATGCTCCAACTCTCCGCGACGATGGGCGCGAAACCGTGGCAGACCTTCGCCAAGATCCGCTTCCCGGCCTCGCTGCCGCATCTGTTCTCCGGTCTCAAGGTCGCGGTGACGCTCGCGGTCACCGGAGCGGTCGTGGGTGAGTTCGTCGGCGCCAACGAGGGCCTGGGCTATGTGATCCTCCAGGCCAACGGCAACCTCGACACCCCGATGCTCTTCGCGGGCCTGCTCGTCATGTCACTGATCGGGGTCGTCCTGTTCGTCCTGGTCGAGATCGCCGAGAAGCTCCTCCTGCCCTGGCACGCCAGCCGCCGGGACAGCAATGTCACGACCTCGTTCTGAGTGCCGAGTTCCTACCCGGTACCGATTCCGAGTTCCGAGAGACCTCTCCTCCGAGAAGGGCCAGCCATGCACTCCCGCAGACTCCTGATCGGCCTCGTGCCGCTTCTCCTGGTCGCCACCGCCTGCGGCGAGGACGGCGGCGGGACCACCACCAGCGACTCCGGCAAGAAGCTGGACAAGGTGACGCTGACGCTCAACTGGTACCCGTACGGCGAACACGCGCCGTTCTACTACGGCGTCAAGGAGAAGATCTTCGAGAAGCACGGCATCGACCTGGAGATCAGGGCGGGCCAGGGATCGCAGAAGACCGTCCAGGCGACCGCCGCCGGGCAGACCGACTTCGGCTGGGCGGACACCCCCGCCGTGATCAGCGGCGTCGACCAGGGCGTCAACGTCAAGAGCCTCGGTGTGATGCTCCAGACGACGCCGTCGTCCGTGCAGTTCTTCACCGACCAGAACATCAAGACGCCCGCCGACATCAAGGGCAAGACGGTCGCGGGCACCGCCGGTGACGCGCTCAGCAAGACGTTCCCGATCTTCCTGGAGAAGAACAACCTCAAGCTGTCGGACGTCAATATCCAGAACACCGACCCGGCGGGCAAGATCGCCGCGGTGATCTCGGGGAAGACGGACGCGCTGCTCGGCTACGCGAGCGACCAGGGCCCGACCATGGCGGACAAGGCCAAGAAGGACGTCGAGTACCTGCGCTTCTCGGAGCACGGGCTCAACTTCTACTCCAACGGCCTGATCACCGGTCAGAAGATCCTCAAGGAGGACGCCGAACTCACCAAGCGCATGGCCACGGCGGTCAGCGAGGCGTGGGCCGCGGCCGAGAAGGCGCCGGAGCCGGCGGTCGCCGCGATGGACGGCGCGTCCGAGCAACTGCCGCCGAAGGCCGTACTGACCGAGCAGTTCGCGACGACGATGACGCTGCTGCACACCGAGTCGACCCAGGGCAAGGCTCCCGGGCTCAACACCGAGGCCGACTGGCAGGAGACCATCGACGTCTTCGCCGAGGCCGGTCTCGTGAAGAACCCGAAGGCGCCGGCGGATTACTGGGACAGCTCGGCACTGAAGGGATGACGATGCCCAGGGAAGCGACTCTCCGGGAGCTTGGCGTGAGCGAGTCCGGCAAGACCAGACTGAGCAAGGACGGCGGTGCGAGCGGCGGCGCCGGTGCCGATGGCACGGCGGCGGCCGTCTCCCTGAACGACGTCGCCGTCCGCTTCCGTACGAAGGACCGCGACGTCACCGCCCTGCGGGATGTGTCGCTCGACGTGCCGATGGGCGAGTTCGTGGCGATCGTCGGCCCCTCCGGGTGCGGCAAGTCGACCCTGCTCAAGCTGGTCGCCGGACTGCTGAAGGCGTCCGCCGGTGACGTACGGCTGCACGGGGAGCAGGTCGACGGGCCGCGGCCCGACATCGGTTACGTCTTCCAGCGGGCCGCCCTGCTGGAGTGGCGCAGCGCCCGGCGCAACATCCTGCTCCAGGCGGAGATGCGCCGGATGCCGAACGTGGAGGCGCGCACGCGTGCGGACGAACTCATCAGGATGACCGGCCTCGGAGGCTTCGAGGACGCCTATCCGCACGAGCTGTCCGGCGGGATGCAGCAGCGGGTGGCCCTGTGCAGGGCGCTGCTGCACCAGCCGCCGGTGCTGCTGATGGACGAGCCGTTCGGCGCGCTGGACGCGCTGACGCGCGAGCAGATGAACATGGAGCTGAACCGCATCTGGCGGGAGACCGGCACGACCGTGCTGCTGGTCACGCACTCCATCTCGGAGGCGGTCTACCTGGCGAACCGGGTCGTGGTGATGAGCCCGCGACCCGGCACGATCACGGAGATCATCGACGTGGGGCTGCCGCCGGAGCGGGACTACGTGGAGACGCTGGCCCGGCCGGAGTTCCGCGAGGCGACGACGCACATCAGGGAACTGCTGGGAGCGGCGTCGTCGGAGGACTGAACACGGGACGGTCCCGGTCCCCCGAGCGGGGCGGGCCGCGGGTGTGCCATCGAGTGCCGGACGGGCTGATGCCCGTCCGGCACTGCCCGTCCGGGGCCGCCTCGCGCGGCTGTGATTGGCTGCGCCGGTGAGCGAAGAACGTATCGCCGGCAGGCGTATCTCCGTCAGGCACCGCGACGCCTCCGACCTCGACGCGTGCGTACGCGTACTCGCCGAGGTCCACGACAGCGACGGGTACCCAGTCAACTGGCCCCAGGACCCCGCGGGTTGGCTCGCGCCGCCCGAGTCGCGCGCCGCGTGGGTCGCACTGCTCGACGGCCGGATCGTCGGCCACGTCTGCCTGTCCCGTGCCCGCCCCGGTGACACCGCGCCCGGCATCTGGAGCGAGCGCACCGGCAACAGCCCGGAGAAGACGGCGGTGGTGAGCCGGCTGTTCGTCTCGCCCGGGGCCCGGGGTCACGGAATCGGCGCGCTGCTGCTGACCGGGACGGTCCGGGAGGCCCGCGAGCGCGGGCTCCGTCCGGTGCTGGACGTCGTGACCTCCGACCGTGCGGCGGCGGCCCTGTACGAACGCCAGGGGTGGACGCTGATGGGGACGGACGAGCAGCGCTGGGGTCCGGACCGGACGGTCCAGGTCCACTGTTTCGTGGCGCCCCTCTGACCGGCGCGTGGAGAACACCGCACCCCCCGACCGGCCGTGCGGCCCGTCGGGGGGTGCGGTGTTCCGTACAGGGCTGTCTCAGTACCGCAGCCTCGACAGATGGCGGTAGCTGTTGCGCGCCGTGGCGAACGGGTCCTTCGGCGAGTCGTGTTCGACCAGCCACTGACGTACGCCGCCCCGGTGCGCCGTCTCGAACATCTCCGCGAAGTCCAGGACGCCCGAGCCGACGTCCGCGAAGTCGCCGTTCGGAGCCATGTCCTTGACGTGCAGCGCCGGGAAGCGCGGGCCCTCCTCCACGAACAGGCGGCGCGGATCCGCCCCGCCCTTCGCCGCCCAGTAGACATCCAGCTCGAAGCCCACGTACTCGGGGTCCGTCTCGTTGAGCAGGATGTCGTACAGGACCTCGCCCTCGACGACCCTGTGGTCCGCGTCGTGGTTGTGGAAGAGCACCGGGCCGAGGCCCGACTCCCGCGCCGCGCGTCCGGCCCGGTTCATCGCCGCCGCCGCCTCGCGGTAGCCCGCGGGGGTGTGCATCGCGGCCGGCAGGCTCGGTACGACGACCCACTCGCCGCCCAGTGTGTGGACGTCCGTGATGGCCTGTTGGAGACCGGCGCCCGCCACCGTGGCGTAACCGACGTGCTCCAGCACCGCCTTGAGGCCGACGTCGTCCAACACCTGGCGGATCTGGGTGGCGTCGCGGCCGAAACGGCCGCTGACGCCGACCGTCGCGTAACCGATGTCCGCCAGCTGCTCCAGCGTCCCCTCGAAGTCCGTCGCCAGGACGGACCGCATCGTGTAGAGGTGCATGCCGATGCCCGAGCGCGGGATCCGCCGCCGGCAGCGCGGGTCGTGGTGCCGGCCGGACTCCGCCGCCTGGGCGGTGGCCGCCGTCGACGCCAGTCCGACCGCGGCCAGTCCCGCCGCCGCCGTACCCAGGAACGCTCTTCGTGTGCCGTTCACCCTCACGTGACCTCGTCTCTCAACTCGCTTGAATGCGGTTCGCGTTGATCAGTCCCGGAGGGACTCAGCGCGCGGTGATCTCGACAGCGCCCGTCGTCGTGTCGCCCTTGTCGTCCGTGACCGTGAGATGCGCCGTGTACGCGCCCGGCCGTGTGTAGGTGTGGGTCGCGCTCGCGCCCTGCTGGCCGGTGGGCTTCGTGTTGTCGCCGAAGTCCCAGCGGTACGAGGCGACGGTCCGGCCCTCGGCGAGCTGCACCGCCCCGGTCAGCTCCGCCGACAGCGGCGCCGCGCCTTCCTCCTTGGGTGTGCTGACGGTGACGCTCGTGCCCGGCTTCCTCTCGACCCCGCGGCCGTTGAAGTGCAGCCAGTCGACGGAGAGCACGTCCTGGCCGCCCGGCTTCCAGTCCGGGTTGCTGAAGACCGCGTACATCTTCACCGTGCCCCCGACCGGCCTGAGATGAGTCGTCGGTGAGACGAAGTTCGTCCAGGCGCCGGTGTTCGGAACGGTCACCGAGCCCATCAGCGGGCCGGTCGGCGAGCCGTTGCGGAATTCGATGGTGCCGCCCGTACCGCCCGAGGACGCGCCCACGGTGACCGAATCGATCCCGGTGAGATTCACCGGGTCGTACGCCACCCAGTCGCCGTGCTCGACCTCGATGACCCGCTTGCCGCCGGACGCCTCGGGCCGGGCGCCCACGGTGACGCCGCCGTTCTCGCCGCCGGTCTCGCTGAAGAACTCGCCCTCGCGGTAGGAGGTCTTCAGATTCGACGTGGTGGTCCCCGTCAGCGCGGGAACGGCCGGGTCGTCGCCGCCGTCGTCCTTGTAGCTCGCGGTGACGCGGTAGAAGAGGTCCTGATCCGCGTGCTCGTCCGTCGCCGGGACGGTGAACTCACCCGTGCAGCCCCGCTTGGACTGCACCGGATGCAGCGTGGTCGCGTGACCCAGCCGCCCTTCGACGGTGACGCGCTCGCAGTCGATCTCCGCACCCTTGCCGTCCTCGCGGTCGGTGACCTTCACAGTGAAGGGAACCGTGTCGCCGAGGCTGAACATGCCGCCGTCCGGGGCCCGTTGGACCGTCAGTACCGGCCGCGTGTTGCCCACGGTGATCTCCCGCGCGGCCTGCGCCGAGAGCTTGTCGGAACCGGTCACCGTCAGCCGCGCGGTGAAGACGCCCTTGTCGGTGTAGATGTGACTCGGGTTGGCCTTCGTGGAGTCGACGGTGCCGTCGCCGTCGAAGTCCCAGGCGTATGTCACCGGCTTGCCCCCCGGCACGCCGGAACCCTCGCTGGAGAACTTGACGCTGCGCGGCCCCGGCCCGGTGTCGGACGTGACGGTGATCTTGGCGGTGGGCAACTGACCGTCACCGACGTAGTCGACGCGGTAGATGCCCGTGCCCGAGTTGATCACGCCCGTGCGGCCGGCGCCCGAGCCGACCCCGAAGTCGATCACGTACAAGGAGCCGTCCGGACCGAAGTCGGCCTCGAAGAGCTGGTTCCACTTCATGTCCGTGAAGATCTTGTTGATGGACTGGATGTCCCCGGCCTTGGCCGGCGGGAAGCGCGGGTCGCTGAACGACTGGTCCTTCCGCTGGATCGAGAACGTCTTGAACCAGTTCTGACCCAGCTCGAAGTTGAACCACTTCGAGTCGAAGTACTCGGGGAACTTCGTCGGCGACGGGTTGTCGGGGTCGTAGTCGTAGACGGGACCGCTCATCGGCGCCCCGCCACCGCCGACCTCGGGGAACAGCGGCGAGCCGGAGTACTGGTACGGGACGGTCGCGGCCTTGGCCGGCGGCAGCTCACGCAGACCCGTGTTGTTCGGCGACTCGTTGACCGGCTTGGCGCAGTCGAACTTCGCCCCCGAGACCTTCGTCGCGAAGTCGTAGTCGTTGAAGGGGGTGTTGGCGCCGATGCAGTACGGCCAGCCGAGGTTCGCCGCCTTCGGGACCCGGTTGAACTCGACCGTTCCCTCGGGGCCGCGGTTCGGGTCCACCGCCCGTGAGTCGGGACCGTAGTCGCCGATCAGCAGCGCCCCGTCCTTCGGATCGGTGGTGATACGGAAGGCGTTGCGCAGCCCCATCGCGTACACCTCGGGACGGGTCTTGGCCGTGCCGGGTGCGAAGAGGTTGCCCTCGGGGACCGAGTACGTGCCGTCGTCCTTCGGCGTGATCCGCAGGACCTTGCCCCGCAGGTCGTTGGTATTGGCCGAGCTGCGCTGCGCGTCGAACACCTGTCGGCCCGCACGCTCGTCGATCGGCGTGAAGTTGTCGGAGACGAACGGGTCGGTGTTGTCGCCGGTCGCGACGTACAGATCGCCGTTCTTGTCGAAGGCGAGCGAGCCCGCCATGTGCACGTTGGCGCGCTGCTCGTCGCGGTCGGTCGGGATCTCCAGCAGGAGCTTCTCGGACGCCGGGTCGACGGTGTTGCCCGTCAGGGTGTAGCGCGACAGGTTCAGCTGTCTCTTCTCCTTGTCGGAGTGCAGGAGATAGAGCCAGTCGTTCGTCGCGAAGTCCGGGTCGAGCGTCAGCCCGATGAGCCCGTCGGACTGCTCCGTCATCTTCCGGCTGTACTCGAAGTCCAGCGCGGTGGTGGTCTCCTGGGTCGACTGGTCGAGGACCTGGAGCTTGCCCGTGCGCTGGATGTAGACCACCCGGCGGTCGGGCGTCACGGCCAGCTCGTACGGGTCGGAGAGGTCGGTCGCCAGCTGCGTCCGCTTGAAGGACCCGGTCTTGGTGGCGGAGCAGTCGCCGGGCTTGTTGCCGGCCGCCCACTGGATGCCCCCGAGCAGGTGCTTGCGGAAGTTCTCCTCCGCGAACGCGGACGCGTCATGGCCGCCCGCGGTGAACCAGGAACGGCCGCCGTCGTAGTTCTGGCACCAGGACCACGGGTGGTCGACGCCCTCGTCGAGCCCGGTGATGCCGTCGTTCACCTTGATCTGCGCGAGGGTGTGCACCTTGCCCGTCGGGTTGACGCGCCAGTTGTACCACTCCTCCGAACGCTCCCAGAGCTCCGGAAGGCCCTTGGTGGAGGGGTGCGCCTGGTCGAGGACCTTGACGCGGCCGGTCTGGATCGCGGGGTGCTTGTCGAAGATGGCCCCCGTCAGCCCCTCGTACCAGTCCCAGTCACGCTCGCTCGCGGACGCGGCGTGCAGTCCCACCCAGCCGCCGCCGGCGCGGATGTACTTCTGGAGGGCGGCGCGCTGGGGCGCGTCCAGCAGATCGCCGGACTCCGGCGTGGAGTTGGTGTTGTTGAAGACGATCGCCTGGAAGCGCGCGAGGTTCGCGTCGCTGAAGACGCTCGCGTCGTCGGACGCCTCGACCTCGAAGCCGTTCTCCTCTCCGAGCTTCTTGATTCCCTCGATCCCGGCCGGGATCGACTCGTGCTCGAAGTTGGTGACCTTCGAGAAGACCAGGACCCGGTAGGCCGCGGCCTCCGCGGGAGGGGGCGAGGCGACCCCGAGTCCGAGCACGAGAGCGAGCAGGGCCAGGACGACGGTGAAGGGCGTCAGGGCCCTTCGCGGTCGGCCGGTGCGCAGGGGGGATCGGTCTGGTGGACGGCTACTCACGGGCGCTCCCGGTGCAGGTGGCGGCTACGAATGGGAAGAAAGCGCTTTCTTAAGTACGCCGCATAGCGTAGGTTCCCTGCTTCCGGAGGGTCAATGGGTCGGAAGCGTCCACTGTGGTAGGGGAGTTGGGGGTACCGGAGTCGTCCCGTCCGATCGGTCGATTTCTGACGTGGTGGGTCGTATGCGTCCGGCTGCCGTTGAAAAGTCCCGCCGAAGTGGCCGCCGAAGGGCCTGTTGAAGGGCCTGTTGAAGGGCCGGTGGGGACGTGCTCGTCGGGACGTGCCGGTCGGGACGTGCTCGTTGAGAAGTCCGCGTCGGGAAGTCGGTGTCAGGAGGCCCGCGTCAGGAAGTCGCCGTCAGGAAGTCGCCGTCAGGAAGGCGGAGACGCGTGCGCGGAGCGACCGGGGGTCCAGGCCGTGCGCGGCGAGATGTTCGTCCATCTCCCCGTACTTGCGCAGTTCGCGCCGGCCCACACCCAGCCCGAGCACCCGGTGCGGTACGTCCGCCAGCGCCTCATCGGCCGCCGCCGTCGACGTCCCGGCGAGATACGGCTCCACGATCACCGCCTCGGCGGCGCCCGTCTCCCCGACGGCCCGGCGCAGCGCGGCACCGTCGAAGGGGCGGACGGTCGTCGCGTACAGCACCGTCGTGTCGAGCCCTTCCGTCGCCGCGAGTACGTTGTCCAGCATGGGCCCGACGGCGACCACCACGCCGTGGTTCCCCTCGCGCACGGTCAGGAAGCCGGACCCGGTGACCGGCAGCGCCCGCGCGTTGGTCTGCGCCGAGAGCCGTACGTACACCCGGTCGTCGCCCTTCGCGGCCTGCCGCAGCAGGACCTCGGCCTCGTCGGGGTGCCCCGGCACATGCACGGTCCAGCCGTCGAGCGTGTCGAGGAGCGCCACATCGCCCGGCGACATGTGGGTGAATCCGCCGGACGGCCAGTCGTACGATCCTCCGGCGCTCACCAGCACGCCGCCCACGCCCTGGTGCCCGAAGTCGAGCTTCACCTGCTCGAAGGGGCGCTCCACGAGGAAGCTCGCGAAGGTGTGCACGATCGGCCGCATCCCGGTGAGGGCGATCCCGCCGCCCGCGCCCACGAGCAGTTGCTCGCGGATCCCCACGTCGATCACCCGGTGCGGATGACGGCGTTCCGCCTCGTGGAAGCCGTCGTGGCCGATCACGGCGAGTACGACGGCGAGCCGTGGGTCCTCGTCCAGCAGCCGGGAAGCGGTCGAGGTGAAACGCTCACGCATGGTGTCCATCAGAAGTTCTCCGAGCGGGTCCGAATGGGGCTGGGTCTGGGTCGGTGTCCGGGCGGGTCTGGGGCGGTTCTGAGTCGGTAGCGGTCAGGACCGGGATTCGACGCGGGCGACGACGGCCCTGGCCCGAGCGGGATGGGGCGCGGTGAACGCCTCGTACAGCGCCTGGTGGTCCCGCCCGTCCACGGTGTCGGCCGACCAGCCCGCCGCCGTGAACCGGGAGGCGATCCCACCCGGCCAGCCGTGCGCGGCCGACGAGTTGTCGATCACGAGCGTGTGCAACTGTTCGAGACCGACGGGGCCCGCGTAGGCGATGGCCTCGTGGTTGCTGCCTTCGTCCAGCTCGCCGTCCCCGATGAGGACCCAGACCTTGGAGTCGGTGTGCCCCTGCGCCCGCAGCCCGAGCGCGCTCCCGACGGCGAGCGGCAGCCCGTGCCCGAGCGACCCGCTGCCGATCTCGGCCCTCGGCACGAGCAGTCGGTCGGGGTGGTGGCCGAGCGGTGAGTCGTACGAGCCGAAGCCGGGCAGCAGCGACTCGGAGAAGAAGCCCTTGGCGGCGAGGACGGCGTAGTACGCCATCGGACCGTGGCCCTTCGACAGCAGGAAACGGTCACGCGCCGGGTCGTCGGCGCTGGCGGGGGAGATGTTCAGCACCCGGTCGTAGAGCACCCAGATCGCGTCGAGGGTGGAGGTCGCGGCCGGCCCGTGCTTCTCGTCGCCGGTCATCAGCGACAGGAGGCGATCGAGGTCCCGGTAGCCGTACGGCGTTGTCGGTGTCTGTGTCGATGTCGGCGTAGGCGTAGGTGTCGTCATACGGACCACCGTGCTACCTCAACTCAACTTGAGGTCAACCGCATGACCGGGGTCGCGGAACGGGAAAAGCGGTTCGTGACCACCGGTCGGAGTGCGGTATTGTTCTTATGCGCGTTCAGCCGGGGGAAACCCCAGGTCAGACGGGCATCGGGACGTGGCGCAGCTTGGTAGCGCACTTGACTGGGGGTCAAGGGGTCGCAGGTTCAAATCCTGTCGTCCCGACTCGTGAGAGTCGCAGATCAGGGCCTGTTTCGGAGAAATCCGAAACGGGCCTTTGGCTGTTTTTGGGGACCAGGTGGGGACCAGAGGTTCTTGACCGGGTGTCAGCGGGCGATGGCGATGGCGATGGGGCTCGGCAGGGAGCGTGGGGCGCGCAGCGCGCTCAGGTGCGCGGAGGGTGCCGTGCAGGTCGGCCCGCCGGGTGCGGGAGTGGTCTGGCGCCGGACGGTCCAGTTCCATTGGCCGATGCCGATGGCGCCGACTAGGCATCCGGAGACTTCGCCGATCCGGGCGGCGGTGCACGCGGCGAAAAGGACGACTTCCCCCCAGCCGTAGTACCGGTGACGGGACGCGGCGACGAGTGCCACGGCCGGCCGCGCGAGGGTTCCCAGCCGGGAAGGGCCGGCGTGCGCGGGTCGAGAAGTAGCCTGCGGAATGATTGGAGGGAGGCTCAAGACCAGCGGCGCGGTCCGGGTGTGTTCGGATCTTGGCCGGGGTCTCCCGCTGGAGGTTCGCGAGACCTCAACTCCCTCCGTAATGCGGCGCGTTCGCCTGCCGACAAGCCGGGTGATCGCCCAGCCGTCCATCGCTGCGGCGGCAATCGAGGTTCCCGCGTCCGGGAAGCCGGGGGATCCCTGATACATCCATTGACGCGGTCATGCCCCACGGTTAGCTTCAGAAAGCGCTCTCTCCCAGCCTGCGGTACCCCCCTCCTTGCCTTGACCGTTTTGAGGAGCCCCGCGCATGAAGTCACCGAGATCCCTGTCCGTCACATTCCTCGCCGCACTGATAACGATGTCGTTCTCCGTAATCGGTGGGCTGCCTACCGCCGCTTCCGCGGCGCCCGCGGTGGTGTGCAACAAGCACTGCGATGCCCGGGACCCTTCGCTGAGCCCGCAGGACCGGGTGTCCGTGACGACCGGGGTCTCCTCCCGCTCGATCGCCTTGCACTTCAACGACGCGGACGCCATGGGCTGGGCGTCCATCGACAACGGCGGCCCCGGCGACCACGTGTGGCTGGACCGGTCCATGGACGGCGGCAGGACCTGGGCGTCCGGGAGCCGTCTGGGTGACACCGCCGTGCCGGCCGGGGGACGTGGCTGGCGTACCCAGATGTACAACGTCGACGACTGGAACAGCCGAGGCGTCGGAGCTCTCAGGGCCTGCGGGCAGCCGGTCGGTGGTGCCATCGCGTGTACGCCCTGGGCCCGCACCACGTGGAACGCGGGCGCCAGGAGTACCGCGGCCGCCACCGCTCTGATGATGTCGTTCGACCGCGACAGCAAGCTTTTCGGAGGCAACGGCTGGTGGACCTCGGCCAACGCGCTGACCGCGATCACCGACAACATCCGCATCAGCGGTATGCGCAGCTACCTGTACGCCGTCGCCGACACGTACGACAAGAACATCAACGCCCAAGACGGCCAGTTCCGCAACGAGTACCTGGACGACACCGGGTGGTGGGGTCTCGCCTGGATCAACGCGTACGACCTGACCGGCGACAGACGCTATCTCGACACCGCGAGAGCCGACGCGGATCACATGAACGCCAACTGGAACGACACATGTGGCGGCGGCGTCCGGTGGAACACGAACGGCAACTACAAGAACGCCATCACCAACGAGCTGTTCCTACAGCTCAACGCGGCTCTGCACAACCGTATGCCCGGTGACACCACGTACCTGGACCGTGCGAAGCGTGAGTGGACCTGGTTCCGGAACAGCGGCATGATCAACAACGAGCAGCTGATCAACGACGGTCTCAACGACGCGTGTGGCAACAACGGACAGCCCACCTGGACCTACAACCAGGGTGTCATTCTGGGCGGGTTGACCGAGCTGTACCGGGCCACCGGCGATGCAGGCCTGCTCTCGACCGCGCGCACACTGGCCAACGCCTCCAGCGTCAAGCTCCAGACCGACGGCGTACTGCGCGAACCCGGTGAGGGCGACAACTGCACCGGCGACGGCCCCTCGTTCAAGGGCGCCTACGTACGCGGGCTCGGAAAGCTCAACCGTCAACTGCCCGACCACCCCTACGCCGCAGCGATCAGCCGCTGGGCGAACAGCGCCTACGACCGCAACCGCAATCCTCTCGACCAATACGGCCCGCACTGGAGCGGCGGCAGCGGCGCGACCGACTACGGCTGTCAACAGAGCGCCCTCGACCTCCTCAACGCCGCTGACGGCAGCTGACGTTCGAGGCGGCCGGATCGGGCTATCTTGAGCGAACGAGGACGACCCCTGGCCGACGGTGGCACGGATCAGGGAATCGCGGCCATTCTCGCCGACATGTCACCCGAAGTTCTCGCTACTTGATCAGGGCATTCGCGATAATGATCACCAGGCCGATCAGCATGTCCAGGGCCCCCGCACGGCACGAGGACGGCCATCCGTGCCCGGCGGTGCGGGCGGCCCAGGTGCCCCAGCCGAACAGGGCGACGGTGTTGAACAGCAGGGCTGCGTCCACAGCCGTGGCTTCTGCCCACCACCCGGCTACCGAGGCAAGCAGCACCGCCACCGTGGGCAGCACGGCGGCGACCAATGGCCACTCGGCGAGCACCAGCCGCAGTCTGCCCACGCCGGCTGCCTCGTCGGCGGACGCACGCTGGGCGATGACGCGCGCGTACCCATGGGCGGCGGCCGACGCCAGCGCGGTGAGCAGTACCCACAGCGCGTCCGGACCGGGATCGGCCGTATCGCCCGTCGCGTCCAGCGCGGCCGCCAGGGCGCTGGCCAGCACCAGGCCGTAGATGCCGCTGAACAGCGACTGCTCCGGCGGCCGATGGTGCAAGGTCCCCCTTGGTGCGACGGTCCTTCGGCTGACATGGTCGGCGTGCTCAGGCATCGCATCGCCTCGGTGCGGGAAGAGGGCTGGGTCCGCACATACTCACCCGCGTGACACCGGGGAACACGACGCCACGCGCAAAGGGAGTCGGGACGCCGGCGTCCGGTGCCGTGCCGGTAACGGGTGGTACGGCGCCCCGCGGGTGAGCGGCGGCGGCAGCGGCTGCCCGGCTGTCTTCGTCGGTGGCGAGAGCCTGGTCGAGCGCTGTCGGCGGGCGGCCCGCGTCTCCGGTGGGGACCTGTCCTCGTTCAGTCCCCGCCCTTCGTCTCGATCGCCTCGCCCCGGGAGACTGGCGACTACACCATCAGGGAGTGGTGGAACGGCCCCGCCCTGCACCACGTCACCACGGCCGCCGAAGCGATCGCCATCGCCGTGGGCCGAATCCCTGCCGACCTGCTCCAGAAGCCGTCTGGCCGACCCGGCCGTACATCTGGCGCTTGAGCATCCTGATCCGGTTGACGTGGCCTTCGACGACGCCCGAGTTCCATGGCTGCGTGGGGCCGGTGATGACCGCGTCGGGGTGGGTGAGTATCCAGTGGGAGACGGGGGAGGCCACGGGCTCTGCCTTTCGGAACGGTGCGCTGGAGGCGCACGGTGCGGGACAGGTGCCGGTCATGAGGCGATTTCGCCGCTCATCCGTCGCTGCAACTCCCACAAGGACTGGAACAGGCCGGGAGTGCGGGTGAGTTCGGCGTAGGCGCCTTCCTGCACGATCCGGCCCTCGTCCAGGACGACGATCCTGTCGGCGATGGCCACGTTGGTGAGCCGATGCGTGATCAGCAGGATGGCGCGGTCCTTGGCCAGTTCGCGAAGGCCGGAGAAGATCCGGTGCTCCGCCCGCGCGTCGAGGGCCGCCGTGGGTTCATCCATCACCAGCAGCGCCGCCTGCCGGTGGAAGGCGCGGGTGAGTACCAGCCGCTGCCACTGACCGCCGGAGAGCTGCTGCCCGCCGAACCACTCGCTGGTCAGGAGGGTGTTCAGGCCGGAGCGGAGGTCGGGCAGCATCTCCGCGGCGCCGGACGCCTCGCACGCGGCGAGCAGGGCGGCGTCACTCGTGTCGCCCTGCCCGAAGGTGATGTTGTCGCGCATCGTCAGCGGCAGGTAGGTGAACTTCTGCGGGACCAGGGCGACGTGCTTCCACGCCTCCCAGGGATCCAGCTCCGCCGTGGAGGCGTGGTCCCAGGCCACTTCGCCGTCGGTGGGGAGCAGCAGTCCGCACAGCAGCCGGGAGAGGGTGGATTTTCCGGAGCCGTTCTCCCCGACCAGGGCCACGATCTCGCCGCGCCGCACGTGGAGGGAGACGCCGCTGAGGCTGTCCTTCGGCGCGCCGTCGTATCGGTAGGTGATGTCGCGGACCTCGAAGCGCTCCGGTGCCGCGGGGAGGGCCGCGGTGCCGCGGGTGTCGGCCATGGCCTGACCGTGAGCGTTGTCGAGGAAGTTCTGCCAGTCCTGCACGTACCAGCCGGTGCGCACCAGGCGGGCCCCGCCGTTGATGATGCCGCGCACGGAGCCGGTGGCCGTCTGGAGAGCGAAGACGGCGCCGCCTCCGGCCGCCAGGCTCATACGGCCCGACGCGAGGAGCCACAGCAGCGCCGCCCACACCGCGATCGAGGCGACCCCGCCGGCGACAGCACCGGCCATGCCCATCCAGGCACCCGTGTTCGCGGCCTTGCACTCAGCCGCGTTGACCGAGGCGGCCAGCTTTCGGTACCGGGCGATCAGGAACGGGCCCGCCAGGCAGGCACGCATCTCCTCGCTGGATTCCATGTACGCCATGTGCCAGCGCAGCTTGCCAAGCATCCGCCGCCGCCCGGAGGTCTCCAGGCCCGCCAGGTAGATCACCCGCGCCGACCGGACGTAGGCGGCTGCCTGCGGCAAGCACGCCAGGAAGAGCAACGGCAGGAGCACGGGGTGGAGAACGGTCAGGACGGCCGCGCCGGCCGCGAGCGTCGCGGTAGCCGCGAGCACGTCCTGCGCCTCTTCCACCAGGTCGGGTGTGACCTGGGCACCGCGGTCAGCGATGTCGTACGCGTCGTTGTAGCCGGGCTTGTTGTTGGCGGCGAGTTCCGCGCCGAGCGCGGCCTCCACCATCGTCAGCTCCGCCGCCCGGCCGAGCACCGGGCGCAGCCGCCCGGTCAGCCAGACCACGATGATGCCCAGCAGCGCCCGCAGTCCGGTTGCCGCGGCGATGACAGCCAGCTGCGGAGCGGCGTCCCACAGCCGCTCGGTGATGGCGCACGAGGAGATCAGCGCGGTGATCGTTCCCGTGACGGCCAGCAGGCCAAGGGCCGCGAGCACGCCGGTTCCGACCTGGCACACCAGCAGCCCGACCGTCGCGCCGCGGTCCACCCGCCATGCCATTTTCAAGGAACGCAGTACGAGCGCGGGCAGGCGCCGCGCCATCGTGCGGGTCGTCAGCAGCGATCCGGCCTGGAGACGGGACTCGTCTCGATAGAGGAACTCCTCTTCTCGAACACCGGCCTCCTGCGGTTCGTCCTCCTGCGAGGTCCCCTTCGGTGGTTGTGGCGGCTGGTCCTGCGTGATGGCCGAGGTCATCGTTCCCCCTAGGACGGTCGCTGCGGCGGAGTCGTGGGGTCCAACGACGCGGCTGCGATTTCGAACACACGTCATTCGGTCGTGCTGGGAGCCGCGGTTTCCTGCGCGAGGAGACCTCGCCGACTCCGGATCCCTGGTCCGGCAAGGGGCGGCTGCGGGGCAGAAATGGCCGAAACGCCTGCATCGCCGCGCGGCGAGGGCGTGACGACAGGGCATCTCAGCTCAGCCCGGCGCGCCCCGCCTGGCGCCGAGAACCGGCTCAGCCCTGGCGTACCCGGTCGACGACGAGTCGGCTGGGGGGCTCGTCGACGACGAAGCGCGGAACGTCAGCCGCGAGCCGGTCGCGGGAGTCGGCGACGGTCATTCGGAAGCCCGGCTCGGGGGCGCCGTTGACGCCGCTCGCGTCCCGGGCGCGGATCAGCTCGCGGAGTGCACCGCACCCGGCGCGCACGAACGCCCAGGTCAGTGCTTCAGGCCGCGGAGCACGCGCGGTGTTTCGGGTTCGGCCCGCGCCATGGCTGCGGCAACCGGCGACATCGACCCGTCGCTGGGCACGGGCGAGCGATGTGGGCCGGCTCGTGCCAGGACAGGTCGGTGTGGGTCGACGGTTCAGCGTGGCGCGAGTGTGCGCTGGTGGTTCCCGGTCAGCGGCGGCCGGTGGCCAGGGTGACGAGGAACTGGCCGCCGCCCGGCTCGATGTCGGCGGTCACCGGCAGCCCCGGTACGAGTCGGGAGAACCGGTCCACCAGCCAATCCGCCGCCTCTTGGGCGTCCCGCCTGGTCGGACAACGGCCCACCATCTCGCGGCCCCCTTTGCGCTCCAGCCTCCCGGCAACGGTGATCAGTGGCGCGGGTTCGACCACGTACAGGCGCTCCGGCCAGGCGATGACCACCTTGACCGCGCCCTTGCGGGTGTTGCATCCGCGGTGCGCGAGCCGCTCGGTGACCTTGGCCTTCCGGTCGGCAGTCCGGCTGTCGACGCTGGGCCCCCGCGGGTCGTTCACCGACTCGTCGGGGTCGACCGCTTCGTCACAGACCCAGCATCGCCAGCCGTCGCGCTGGGCCACATCATCAAGGAGACTCATCCGAGCAAACTAGCCTGCCCGGCCGTCACCTCGCGCACCGGCGACGGTGACTTCACCGCGGGCGGCTTCACCGGCACGGTCACGGAAGGCGTTCCGCGCCTGCCCGACACCCTCGCCGGCAGCACGGTGACGCTGTTGCAGCAGGTCCGGAAGCTCGTCGAGCACGGCTGGCCCGTGGACCGCGCGGTGAACCTGGCCGGCCGCGCGCGCCCGCTTCCACGGGCTCACCGGCGCGGGGGAACTCACCCCCGGCGGCCCGGCCGACCTGATCGTGAGCGGCTCACACAGGACACCGCGCCGTGTTCCGTACTCACCGACGCCGGCGGACGGCCCCGACCGGCCACCCTCGTCGCCCGAGCCCGAAATCCTTGTCCGTCCCTGTCCCCGTTGGCGCTGGAGCCTGCCCGCGGCGGCGGCGACACTCATCGTGAGCGTGTCGGCAACCTTCCTCCTGAACGCCGGGAGCGGCGACGAAGGGAACGGACGGCAGGGCGGAGACGACGGCGGGGGCGTACGTCCTGCGAGGCGCGGACACCGTGGACGGTCTCATGTACTCCGTTTACGTGGACGGGGAGAAGAACGCGCACCGTGGCCTGCCGTCCGCGTCCGAGTCCGAGGACGACTACCTGGCGCCGAACGGGGAGTGCCTTGCTGCCGGAGGGGTGGTGTACATCCCCCTCACCGACGGCACGGTCGTATCCGGCTACCTGTGGCTACAGGTGTCCAGTGCGACGCACGTCAGCGGCGGGGTAGCACGCCCAGGAGGCTTGCGGTCAGGGCCAGCTTCAAGGAGTCCTTCAGCTCCAGGTGGAAGCGGGCGAGGTCGGGCTCGGCCTGGTAGGCCGCCCGCAGGCTGGGCGGGGGTGTGCTGTACGCGGGCAGCACACCGGCCATGAGCATGGTTTGCAGGCTGAACAGCGTCGCGTTCTCGCCCAGCTCCGGCAGGTACTTCTGGATCAGGCCGGTCATGGTTGTCAGGCGGTCCAGGGAGGCGCGCTTGTAGCGTGCGACGACCTCGACGGAGACGTTGCGTTCCAGGACGCTGCTCTGTGCGCCGAAGAGTTCGCA
This sequence comes from Streptomyces panacea, assembly GCF_040560175.1. Classification (NCBI taxonomy): domain Bacteria; kingdom Bacillati; phylum Actinomycetota; class Actinomycetes; order Kitasatosporales; family Streptomycetaceae; genus Streptomyces; species Streptomyces panacea. The sequence continues at coordinate 16,120 of NZ_JARJHW010000003.1, read as the reverse complement.
CAGCACCACTCGGTCGGAGAGGGAGCGGCTGAGGACCTCGGCCACCGCTGCCGCTCGCTCGGCCATGGGCAGCTTGTCGTCGACGCCGGCGGCCAACTCGCCTGCCAGCTCCGCCAGCCACTCCTGCAGGAAGTGGTCCAGCAGTTCCAGCAGCACCGCCTCGCGAGACTCGAAGTAGCGCAGCACGTTCGGCTTCGCCAGTCCTACGCGGCGGCTGAGCTCGTTCAGGGTGACCGCGGCCACGGGCATCTCGTCGAGCATCGCCGACGCCATGTCGAGGATCGCCCGCCGGCGGATCTCCCGCTGCTCCTCGGTTCGCGCGCGCTGGAAAGTCACGATCACCAGCCTAACTTAGGTACCTGCGGTACGTTGACAACGTACCGAGAGTACTTTAACGTCGGCGACGACAAGATACCTTCGGTACCTTAGATGGCCGGGAGCCTGACATGAGTGAGAAGTGGACGACGGCGAACATGCCGGACCAGCGCGGACGGGTGGCCGTGGTGACCGGGGCCAACACCGGACTGGGGTACGAGACCGCCAAGGCGCTCGCCGAGCGCGGGGCGTCCGTGGTGCTCGCCGTGCGCGACGTCGAGAAGGGCGAGCAGGCCGCGGCCCGCATGACCGGCGACGTGACCGTGCAGGCGCTGGACCTGACCTCGCTCGACTCCGTACGGACCGCGGCGGCGGCGCTGCGGTCCCGGCTCGACCGGATCGACCTGCTGATCAACAACGCCGGCGTGATGTACACCCCGAAGCGGACCACCCGGGACGGCTTCGAGATGCAGTTCGGCACCAACCACCTCGGCCACTTCGCGCTCACCGGGCTGCTGCTGGACCTGATGCTGCCGGTGCCCGGCTCGCGCGTGGTGACGGTCAGCAGCACCGGCCACCGCATCCGGGCCGCGATCCACTTCGACGACCTGCAGTGGGAGCGCTCGTACAGCCGGGTCGCCGCCTATGGTCAGTCCAAGCTGGCCAACCTGATGTTCACGTACGAGCTGCAACGCAGGCTCGCCACGCGCGGCACCACCGTCGCGGTGGCCGCGCACCCCGGCCTGTCCAGCACCGAGCTCGCGCGCAACACCCCCACGGCCCTCCGGCTTCCGCTCACCTGGCTCGCACCGCTGATCACCCAGACGCCGGCGATGGGCGCGCTGCCGACCCTGCGCGCCGCCACCGACCCCGCCGCGCTCGGCGGCCAGTACTACGGTCCCGGCGGACGCAACGAGGTCATGGGCCACCCCCGGCTGGTCACCTCCAGCCCACAGTCGTACGAGGTAGCCGTCCAGCAGCGGCTGTGGGCCGTCTCCGAAGACCTCACCGGGGTGAAGTTCCCCGTCGGGACCATCCCCGCGCGTACGGGGGAACAGGTCTGGGTCGCCGGGTAGTTGACCTTCGCGGTGGGGCCGTCGCCCCCTGGCGCCTCATGGGCCGTGCGGGCCGCCGGACGAGCGCGCTCACCTTCCGGACCCGCACCGTACTCGCCGGCAACGCGGCGAAACCGGCCCTGGTCACAGCGGTGCGTACGTCTTTCAGATCACGAACAGCACCGGATCGGTCTCGGCCGCTTCCGGCAGGGGCTCGGGCAGGTCGAACAGGGGCTGCTCGCCGGGCACCGGCAGATCGACGACGGCGAGGGATCCGGGGCAGGACACCAAGGAGCCGTCCGGGTCGCGGCGCGCGCCCGGGGCGTCGTGCCGCCAGATGCGGCCCCTCCTCATCTGGCCGGCGACCGGCCCGGCAGCGATGGCACGATCGCAGACGGCGCAGTTCACGCGGGGAAGCTTCACACGGATCAGTGTGACGCAGTTCGACGGGCGAGGCGGGGGCCGGACGGCACCGGTCCCGGCCTCCCGTCCAGCAGCCGCTATCAGCCGTGCCAAGCAGCGATCCGTTCGATCATCTGGTACGGGTAGTTCGGCGTCAGCGGCGCGCTGACTTCGGTGAGTCGGGTCATCGCCTTCTCGTCGAGGTGCAGGGCGGCCGCGGCGAGCGACTCGCGCAACTGCGTGATGGTGCGCGCGCCGACGATCGGCGCGGTGACGCCCGGGCGGTCGGCGACCCACGCCAGTGCCGCCTGGCCGGGCGTCACGCCGTGCGCGTGCGCGACGTCGCGGAGCACCTCGATGACCGACCAGACCTCCTCGGTGTCCCGTCGGTGCCACGCTTCACTCGTCTGTTCCCCTGCTTGGGCGACCCGTGTGCCGGCCGGTGGCTGCTCGTCGCGCCGGTACTTCCCGGTGAGCCATCCCTGGGCCAGCGGGCCGTACAGCAGTGTGCCCAGACCGGCGTCCGCACCGGCCGGAATGACCTCCCACTCGACCGCCCGGGCCAGCAGGCTGTACTGGATCTGGTGGGAGACCAGAGGCGGGCCGTCCCGCTCCACCAGCAGCCGCGCGAGCTTGGCGACCTGCCACCCGGCGAAATTGCTCACGCCGACGTGGCGGGCCTTGCCCGCGGAGACGATCTCGGCGAGAAACTCGACGATCTCGTCGACCCGGTGCTCGTCGTCCGGGCCGTGCAACTGGTAGAGGTCGATGTGGTCGACGCCGAGCCGGGAGAGGCTGGCGTCGATCGCGGTGCGCAGGTACGCCGGTGTCAGGCTCGCGCCCGGGTATCCGAAGCGGCCCTTGGTCGCGAGCAGGACGCGCTCGCGCATGCCCGGCCGGGAGCTCAGCCAGCGGCCGACGATGCGCTCCGAGGTGCCGCTGCCATAGTTGTCGGCCGTGTCGATCAGCGTGCCGCCCGCGTCGACGTACGCGTCGAGCATCTCGTGGGCCGTCGCCTCGTCCGTGTCACCACCGAACGTCATCGTCCCGAACGCGAACCGGGACACGACCGGCCCCGAACTGCCCAGCTGACGAGTCTCCATCTGTACTCCTCTTCCGTCGTTGCCCGATGCTGGCAGTCGGAGCGCACTCAAGGTCAAGGCCGAACCAACCATCAAGCCTCGAACGGCCAGATGTGAACGCCCTGAAGCTATCCGCGGCTGGTTCGCGGCCGGGGTCAGAGACAGGACCAAGCAGTCGAGGAGTTGGCGGTGGATCGCGGGCAGGTGCCCGTGCCCGACGGGCTCCAGCTCGTTCGCGCCGCCAACGGGCCCCGGAGAGTCCGGGTTCATCGGACGCCCGCGGCGCCTGTCGTCATTGGATTGTTCAACGACACCCATTGAGGTGTCGACCTCGCTAGTCAGCGGTGGTGCGCATTCCCGCGAGAAGGGTGGTGACCATGCGTTTGGCGTCGTCCCGGCTGTAGTCGGGGCCGGTGATGCAGAGGTTTCCGATGGCGCGCATGAGTGTGTAAGCGGTGATGTCCAGGCTGATCTCGTCGGCGGCGGCGCATGCGTCCAGCAGGGTTGCGCAGGCCGGGACCAGGGTGTCGAGCATGAGGGCGTGGAGGTTCTCCAGCCCTGGGTCGCCGGACCCCAGCGCGGCGCCGAGGCCGTGCTTTGTCACCAGGAACTCCACGAACGCGTCCACCCAGTGGGCCAGGGCGGTGAACGGTGAGGCTGATTTCTCCAGGAGCCGGGGCCCGAGTGCGGCGCAGGTGTCGATCTGGTGCCGGTAGACGGCGGTGACGAGGTCCGCCCGGGTCGGAAAGTTCCGGTAGATCGTGCCGACGCCCACGCCGGCGCGTTCCGCGATGTCGCGGACAGGGGCCTGGACGCCCTGATCGACGAAGGCTGCTGCCGCAGCCGCCAGGACGGCGCTGCGGGTGCGCTGTGCCTGTGCCTGGCGCACCCCGACGGAATCCGGCACGGCTCCTCCTTTTGCTCGCGGAACGATGTTCCGCTACTTTGGCGGAACGGCGCTCCGCCAAAGTATGGCAGAGCCTTCCCGCGAAGAAAGCACAGGTCCGTCATGCCCTCTCACCCTCTTGACCGGCGAATCCTCTCGGTCAGGCCCATCACTGTTCCCGCGCCCGGCCGCGGCCTCGACCTGAAGGTGAAGGTCACCGCCCCGCTGTCGGGCCGGGACCTGCCCGTCATTGTGTTCTCCCACGGCAACGCATGGTCCATGAACGGGTACGAGCCCCTTGTCGACCGGTGGGCCGCGGCCGGGTTCGTCGTGGTCCAGCCCACCCACCTGGACTCGCGTCGCAACGGCATCGGGTGGGACGACCCGCGCTTCGCCACCATCTGGCGCGTCAGGATCGCCGACCTCCACGCGATACTCGACAACCTCGACGACATCCTTCTCCACGCCGGTGACCTGCCGGAGCGTACCGACCGCGAGCGTGTCGCGGTCGTCGGCCACTCCTGGGGTGCCCAGACCGCCGGCGCCGTCCTCGGCGCTCGCGTGTTCGATGCGGAGGGCAAGCCGGGGGAGGACTTCTCCCACCCCGCAGCCTCCGCCGGTGCGCTGATCGCCGCGACCGGGACCGGGGACACGCTCACCCCACTCGCCGTCGAGCACCTGCCGTTCATGAGGCCGGACTACTCCACCATGACCACCCCGGCCCTGGTCGTCGCGGGCGGCAAGGACCAGTCGCAGCTCTCCACCCGGGGGCCGGAGTGGTTCACCGACGCCTATCACCTCAGTCCGTCCCAGAAGAGCCTGCTCTTCATTGCCGACGGCGAGCACACTCTGGGCGGCATCGCCGGCGAGGCGGTCGCCGAGACCACCGACGAGGACCCGGCTCGCGTCGCCCTCGTCGCCGACACCGTCTCCGCCTACCTCTACGGCGCCTTCAAGCTCGACGACGCCCCGTGGGCCGCTCTCGGCAACGCCGCTGACGGCGACGGCAAGTGGAGCATCTCCAGCAAGTGAACCCGGCCGGGCCGGGCGGCAGGGTCCGGTCCCCGGCAGTGGCGCCGGTAACTGTTTCTTCGGCTGCGCCGGAGTGACAGTTGCGGGCAGGATCGGCCGCATGAGTATCGAGGTCACAGTCGCGTTGATCGGCGCCGTGAGCGCCATTGCGGGGGCGCTGGCCGGTGGGGCCGCCGCGGTGTGGGGGGCGACCCGGGCGGCTCGCAGTACGTACCTCGGCCCCCTCCATGTGGCGCGGAGGACAGCGCAACAGTCGGCGTACGCGAAGCTGCTGGAGGCGGCGAACGAGTTCGAGGCGGGAGCGCGCAGGGTACGCGATGAAGCCCATGCGCTCGTCGAGGATGTCGGCAATGAGTCGGAGGGCATCCCGACCACGCTTCGCGAAAGAGACCGCGAGCAGTACCGGAACACCATCCGGGGTGTGCTCGACTACGGGGACGTGCGGGCCGCCGGCCGACTCGTGGCCCTCGCCGGGCCGGGCACGATGGCCATGGAGGCCCTTGCCGTCGAGTATTCCGCCAGAGACCTGGCGGGCGCTCTTCGCGACGTGGAAGAACGCCTCGACGAGCAGCCGGGAAGCTTCCGGCCGTTCATGACGCACGTCGGCCTCCGCGGCGCCTACCTGCATCTCTCGAAGTCGCTTACGAAGTTCGCCGTCACAGCGAGGGAGAGCGGCGGCCATGGGGGCGACGGCGCCCAGTGATGCGCGCCGTACGGGCAGAGCCGACCCCGGCGCACTGGACGTGTGACGCGGGCTGATCGATTCCGTGACCGCCGGTCGTATGTCCGGCAAGCCGTGGTGAGCGGACACGCCAAGTGGACGGCCAAGTCTCCGGCGGCTTCGCGAATCATGCGGTACCGCACGGCGAGCGGATCGGCGGTACCTACGACTGGTGCTCAGGCGCCGGGACATACATCGAGCGACGGAGCACCAGCGACCAACCGTCGGTTCGGCTGTCAGGTGTCGTCCTCGATCTTTATCGCCTCCTTGAGGCTGTGCGCCGCCGTGCCCGGCTTGCCGTGCTGCGTTTCGAGGAGCGCTGCCGCGATGGCGTCCAGCTTCAGCTGGATGGCGTGCTCCGCGCGGCGCTCGGAGTTCTTCAGCAGAGCGAGCAGCAGGAGAGTCACCGCGGTCATCGACTCGCCGGCCAGCAGCAGCCAGGTCACTTCGAGCTTGGCGAAGTGCGCGCCGATGACGATGCCGACGAGGACCATGCAGATCCCGAAGAACGCCGGTGAGCTGGTGAAGTTGGAGGTGTACTCGGCGAGACGGGCGAACCGTCCCGGCCTGGCCCCACCACGGTCCGCGGGATGTTGAAGCGTCATGCACCCGACCGTACACACGTTCCTTCGACCATTCGCCGGAGAAGGACGGCGGACAGCGACGCGCGGCCCTCACCGCACCCGCCGACACGGGGGCATTCGTCCGGTGCGGCGGTTCGTCAGCGCGTTTCGTGGGAGAGCAGGTTTCCGAGTGGGCCGAGGTCCAGGTTGAGGTCTTCGCGGCGCAGTCCGTGCAGCTCGCAGAGTTCCGTCATGCGCTCGTCGAGGAGCATCAGGGTGGTGCCCACGCGTTCTTCCTGTTCCTCCGTCAGCTCTCCGCTGTCGAAGCGGCGGATCGCCTGGCGTTCCATCAGCTGTCTGAGCAGTTCCACGACGGTGAGCACCAGAGAGGCCAGATCGCGGCCCGCGCTGTGCGGATCGATGTCTACGCGGCTCTCGCTCACAGGGCCCCGCTGTCGGCCCACGGCGCGGGGACGCGCTCGCTGACTGATGCCAGCAGGGCGTGCAGGGAGAGACGGACCAGCGGAACGTCCGCGATGGCGATCACGAGGTCTCCGCTGATGACGATGCCGGTACCGAGCACCCTGTCGAGCAGGTCGACCAGGGGGACGCCGATGGGGGCCGTGGCTTCCGGGCCCTGCCACGGAACGGGGTTACGGGTGGCCTGCAAGATCTCCTCCGTCCGTGAACGAGTAAGGGGCCCAGGGCCCCGAGATGTCGATCTCGACGCCGTTGAATTCCGGGGACGCGCGGAGCCGCCCGATCGTGGCGGCCAGTTCCGCGCTCCTGTCCTCGGCGATCAGATAGGCCGTGTTCATGATCTGTGTGCGGTCCTTGCCGGTGACCTCGGGGCCGTGCGGCCGGCGAGGGACCGTACCGACGGCCAGTTCCCGCACCGCGACGTCCACGCGTTCGGCCGCGGACAGCGCGCTTTCCCGGTGCTGCTCGCGCAGGTGTTGGCGGCTGCGCAGACGGTCCAGGTAGGCACGGCCCGAGACCTGTCCAGGCCCGGGCCCCGGTCCGGGCGCGGTTCCCTCCGGGGTGCCGGGCGCGGCGGACCGGGCCGTCGTACCGGTCTGTGTCAGGTGGACCTTGACCGCCCATTCTGCCCGGCCGGTGACGCGGTCCAGCGCCAGGCGGAAGCGTTCCTGGTTCTCCCCGATGGCCGCGTGCACCCGTTCGTCGCCGAGGTAGAGGGTGGCCAGCGGCATCGGCACGGCGGGGCCGCCGGCGGCAGCGGCGGTGACGACGCCGTGGTGGGCGCGGGCGCAGCGCTCCAGCTCGGCCGCGTCGCCGAGCCGCTCGCGCAGGGCCGCTTCGGAGAACTCGGCCGCCGGTACGTCCTGAACAATGGCGCACAGCGAACCGAGCGTCAGCCGGCGCAGCGGCCCGCCACCGGCATGCCCGCGGGCGGAATCCAGGGATCCGCGGTGGTCCGACCGGCAGACGGCGAAGACGTACGTGGCCCAGGAACCCCCGCCGTCGGACCCGGGCTCGGACTCGGACAGGGGATCGGACCGGTGTTCGGTGTCGGACAGGGGATCGGCCGAGGGGCGCGGGGTGGAGTTCATCGGCGGCGCAGTTCCCTTCCGCTGCCGAACCGCGAGATGCCGGTGGCCTCCTCGGAGTCGTCGCCCTCCAGAGCCTCGATCCGCCCGCGCAGCCGCTTGTTCTCTTCGTACAGCGCGTCGTGGGCGGCTCGCGACGACAGCGCGGGATCGGTCTCCCACCAGTCGATGCCCGCCTTCTTCGCTGTCTCCACCGAGGAGATGAACAGCCGCAGGCGAATGGTCAGCAGCTCGATGTCCAGCAGGTCGATCTTGATGTCACCGGCGATGACGATGCCCTTGTCCAGCACCCGCTCCAGGATCTCGGCCAGGTTGGCCGTGGCGGGCGGGTGCGAGCGGGGCTCCGTGGTCCAGCTGTCCAGTTCCGTCACGGTCTCACTCCAGGTACCGGGGCTTTCTTCCTGTCGAGAATGTCCAGCAGCTGTTCCTCCTCGCGTTCGAAGCGTGCGAGGTCGATCACACCGTCGTCCAGCGCGCGGTTCAGCTCGGAGAGCTGTACGCGGATCACCGCCGGGTCGTACAGCTCCGCCTCCGCCGCGTCGACCAGCCGGTCGGAGATCCAGACCACGCCGCGTACAGGCGCCAGGGGGAGGAGGAGCACACCGGAGAGCAGACCCATGTCAGGCCCCGGCCGGGACGGGTTCCGGAGCCACGAAGCTGTAGCAGGGCAGCGGACCGGTCACCCGCAGTTCGAGGCGGTCCGGATGGGCCGCGGCGAACCGCTCGGCGACACCGCGGAAACGTCCTTCCGCGCGGCGGGGTACGAGGAAGGACGCGTTCAGGACGCAGCCCTCCACGTCCGGCCCCGGACACATGTCGTCGGCGATCCCGGCGAATTCGGCCGGCAGCCCGGCCGCCGCCGCCGAGGCCCGGCGCCTCAGACCCGCCGCCACCGCCTCGCCGAGCCGGATGTTGGCTTCGTAACCGGGGTGACGGCGCGTCTCCTCGCGAATCCCCCGGACCACCGGGTCCTCACGGATCAGCGCGGCCAGATTGTCCTGCACCGGCGTGATCTTGATGTTCATCTCGACGCGGGAGTCCAGCCGCTCCAGAACCGCGGCGTGCTCGATTCGGCGCGCGGCGACGCCCGCCAGCACCGTCGCCTCGTCCGGCGCCACCATGCCGAAGCGCATGGGCAGCACCGGCCCGGCTTCGGCCAGCGCCATGAGGAGGCCCTGATGCGCCATCAGGTCACGCCGCCGGGCCCTGAGTCCCGGGTACGCGGCGCTCACCACGACAGCGAGGTCCTCGGTCGGCAGCAGCCGCACCGGTGCCGGCGGCTCACCGACGCCTTCGGCACCGGAGGGAAGCGGATGGGAGTGGCCCACGATGCCGTACACGTAGATCCCTGAAGTGGTCATGGGTCAGTCCTCATCCCGGTGGCGTCGGGTTCGTTCGCTGCCGTTGCTCCGGGAGCGCGATGTCTTGGACCTGCGCGGGCGCTCCTCCTCGTACTGCTCGTCCTCGTCGTCGCCGCCGGCGCCCACGGCCTTCTTGACCTTGTCGCCCACGGAATGCGCGGCCTTCTTCGCCCCGGCTTTGCCGACGCTCTTGGTCATGCCGCCGCCGAACAGTTCGGGCACTGTCCTGCTGGTCGAGTCGTTCTCCAGGTCCAGCCGATTGCAGGCTTCGGCGAACCGCAGGTAGGTGTCGACACTGGCGACGACGATCCGCGCGTCGATCTTCAGGATCTCGATGCCGACCAGGGACACCCGGATGAAGATGTCGATGACCATGCCGCGGTCGAGGATGAGCTCCAGGACGTCGTAGAGGCTGCCCGCTCGCGGAACGCGGACAACCTCCTCGCTGTATGTACTCAAGGGATGACCGTCTCTCGGGATTGGCTCCGGTGCCGGGCGCTCATTCGTCCGCCTGACCGCGGCGGTAGCGACGGACTCTGCGGTACTGCAGCAGAGAGCCGTCCTCGTCGATGTCCACTTCGTACGTGGCGAGCAGGCTGGTGGTGTCGGGGATGCGTGGGAGTTCGAGCACATCGACGTCGACGTGCCAGCCGTCGTCGGTCCGTGAGACCGCGGAGGCGCCTTCGGGCCGGTGCCTGAGCAGCTTGCTCAGGCTCTGGCACGCGCGTTCGGCCGCTTCCTCCGCTCCCCTCACGTTTTCCTTGCCCGCGGGAGAACGGGCGGATCGGGAGGTCCGGGCACGCCCGGCACGCTGCTCTGACATGCTCCCCAGCCTCCCGGCCAGGTGGCCACCGCGCACGCGGTGGTGGACCGAACGGGCCCCCGCCGGGACCACTCGAATGGCGGCTCGGCGGAGCCCGGAGGAAACTGCAATAGGAGTGCCCACCGCGATGCGGGCAAGCGCTCGCTGCCGTATCGCCTTGCCACTCGCAGACATTTCCCCTTCTTGTCTGGAGGATCCGATGGCCAGCACCGACACCCGCAGCAGCACCTCTACCGGCACGAGCGCCAAAGACGGGAAACCAGGCGGCACGACCACCATCGCCGACAACGTCGTGGCAACCATCGCGGGCATCGCGGTCCGTGAGTCCGACGGAATCTACGCGTTGGGCGGCAGTGCTTCGCGGGCTCTGGGATCAGTGCGGGACCGGGTCTCGAAGTCGCCCGACCCCACCAGGGGGGTAAAGGTCGAAGTCGGCGAGACGCAGACCGCGGTCGACCTGGACGTCATCGTGGAGTACGGCGAACCGATCGCGGAGGACGCGAAAGACATCCGCACCCGTGTGACGGACGCGGTGGAGACGATGACCGGTCTGGAAGTCGTCGAAATCAACATCAACGTGCTTGATGTCCACCTGCCCGGATCGGACGGCGAAAGCGACGACGAGGACGGCGGCCGCCGGAGCGGACGGGTCCAGTAACGCGCCGGCTCCCCGTCGCCCGAAAAGGCACGTGATCCATTCCCAGTATTGCGAGGCACTCATGGAGGACAGTAAGAAGGCCGGTCTCGTCGCCGCTGTGGCGGCGGGCTATGTCCTTGGCCGGACCAAGAAAGGGAAGCTGGCACTTGGCGCCGCCACTCTCGTGGCCGGACAGCAACTCCCAATGAATCCAAGGGAGTTGGTCGTGCTGGCGGTCCGCAAGCTGGCGGAAAATCCTGCGGTGGCGCCGCTGGTGGAACAGGCGCGGGGCGAAGTGCTGGGTGCCGGGCGCTCGGCGGTGTCCGCGACGGCGAACCGCCGCCTCGAAGCGGTCGCCGCCGCCCTTCAGCAGCGCACCGAGGCGCTGCTCGAAGGGCCGGTCGAAGAGAACGAGGAAGAGGAGTTCGAGGAAGAGGAGTTCGAAGAGGAGGAAGAAGCGCCCGAGGAAGAAGAAGAGGAAGAGGAAGAAAAGCCTGAGGAAGACGAGGAAGAAGAAGAGAAACGTCCTCGTCGTAGGCGGGCGGAACGCCCGGCGGCGAAGAAGGCACCCGCCAAGAAGTCCGCAGCCAAGAAGGCACCTGCCAAAAAGACCGCAGCCAAGAAGGCACCCGCCAAGAAGACGGCGGCGAAGAAGTCCGCCCCGAAGAAGTCCGCGAACCGCGACAGCCGGAGGAGGTAACTCTCATGGCCAAGCAGGACAACGACCCCAAGGGCACGAGCCCATCCGGCCTGGAGCAGGTCAAGGAGCAACTGTCCGCCTACCTCGGAGCCCGGGGACAGCGGCTGCTGGACTCCGCCGGCGGGAAACTCACCGACCTCGCGCAGGGCCCTGGGAGCGACGGAGACGGTGCCGCGGGTCTGCTGAACGTCGGGAAGCGGGTGCTCGGCGGCGACAACCCGGTCAAGGCCCTCGTAGGTGAGAAGGCCGGCTCCGTGAAGGACAAGACCGTGGATTCGGTCAAGAACGCCTTCGGCGGCGGGGGCGGGAAATCCGGCAGCGCCAAGGTGACCAACATCGTGGAAGTCATCGACGTCGGCAAACCGTTGCGCACGGTCTATGACCGCTGGACGGAGATAGAGGAGTTCAACTCCTTCGCCAAGGGCGTCACCGACGTGTCCCAGTCGGATGAGATCGAGAGCGACTGGAAGCTCAAGGTCGCTTTCTCCAACCGCAGTTGGAAGGCCACGGTGCAGGAGCAGGTTCCCGACGACCGCATCGTCTGGACATCCGAAGGCGCCAAGGGTACGACGCACGGCGCCATCACCTTCCATGAACTGGCCCCGACCCTGACCCGCATTGTCGCCGTCGTCGAGTACACCCCGTCCGGATTCTTCGAGAAGACCGGCAATGTCTGGCGTGCTCAGGGACGCCGACTGCGCCTGGACCTCAAGCACTTCCAGCGGTACGCCACCCTCACCGACGACGAGGACGTCGAAGGCTGGCGCGGCGAGATCCGCGAGGGGGAAGTGGTCAAGAGCCACGAGGAAGGGCTTGAGGACGACGAACCGGCGGAGGACGACGAGGAGCCCGAGGACGAAGCGGACGACGACTACGAGGAAGAGGAAGAGGAAGACGAAGACGAAGAGGAGCCGGACGAGGAGGACGAGGAGGAGAGGTGAGGAACACCCGCCCGGCGCCGGGCTTCGCGGCAGTAGCGGGGCACCTCGAACCGCGGTGAGCCGGTCGGCGCCCCGTTGCGCCCTGGCTGTCCGACGGGCAACCGTTCGTGGGTCACAAGATGTCGCTTCCGGCCCATGAACAGGCGTGGAAACGCTAGCTTTGTCGCTTTGGTGGATCTGCCGGGGGGGCGGCCCACTCGCGTCGACCAGCGGTCGGTCGTGCGGTGGGTCGTGTCGTGGGTCGTGCGCGGCGTGCGGCCCAAGCACGCGGGGAGGGAAGCGAGATACATGGCAAAGCAGCTCTTGGAGTTCGTGACGGAAGACGGCCAGATCGCCGTCTTCGAGGTGGACCGGTCCGAACTCTCCCAGGATCTTCAACTCGCCTCCGAGTCGACGGACGGACTCGCTGTCCGAGCGCAGGAACATCTACGGTCCACGCTCACCTCGATACAGCCGGTCGTGCGCTACATCCGTGATGCCGTGGCACACGCCTCCCCCGAGTCGGTGGAGGTCGAGTTCGGCATCAAGCTGGGCGGAGAGACCGGAGTGATCTTCGCGAAGGGCACAGCCGAGGCGAACTTCACCGTCCGCCTTTCGTGGGGTGGCCGTGACGCCGCAAGCTGACCGAGAGCGGTTCATCGTTCGGATTCTCCGGGCGTCCGGTGACGTACCGGCGGGCGTCGGCTTCCTTGTCGGCGGGCGCCGCCTCATCACCTGCGCCCATGTCGTCAACACGGCGCTGGGGCGCGGCCCCCGAGCGCAGGAACGCCCCTCCGCCGAAACGGTGATTCGTGTCCAGTTCCCCCTGCTGGACGGGGAGCGGACGACCACCCGTACCGCGCGGCCGGCCTCCTGGACTCCGCCGCCGCTCAGCGGCGTCCTGGGTGGCGATGTGGCGGGGCTCCTGCTGGACGAGCCCCCGCCCGAGTCGGCTCGCTGCGCGCGACTCCTGGGCAAGGAGACGAACTGGGGGCGCGAGGTCTATCTCTACGGCTTTCCCGGTGATCCGCCCCGCCGCGAGCGCGGTTTCTGGGCGACGGGGACCCTGCGGGGCCGGGTCGGCGCCGGGGTGCTCCAGATCGACAAGGCGACGGAGTCGGCCCTGCGAACCCAGCCGGGGTACAGCGGGACACCTGTCGTGGTGGTGGACGGCGGCGACGGCGACCGTGTGACGGGAATGCTGGCTGTCGCGGGAGCCGACAGCGAGATCAAGGACGCGTACGCGTTGTCCGTCCACCACTTGTCGGAGTGCTGGCCGGAGGCGTCGGTCCTCGCGTCCCACCCCGGAGCGCATCCTGCCGCGCAGGCTTTCTTCCGCAGGCGTCTGGACAACCTGCTGCGCGAGGCGCCCTCCGCGTGTTCCCTGACCTTTCCCGAGCAGATCTCCGGCGAAAAATGGGGATTGTTCAGAAGCAAGGTGAACCTGGAGGTGGCGAGAGACGACGTTCTCGCGCTCTGGGGCGACATCGGATTCCTGAAGGTCGGGGTCGGTGTCGCCTTCTTGCGGCACTCGATCGTCCTTCGGTACTTCAAAACCGTGTCGGTGCCGTACGCGGACCTCCCTGACTACGAGGTGGCCGTGAATTACCGCCACAGCTCGACCTACGGGCGCCGTTACCGCGGCGTCAAGCTGGTCAAGGACGGGATCAGCTACGAGGCATCCCCGTGGTTCCGCGGTTCCGACGGATGGAAGGAACAGAACGCCAGGGAAGCGATGGTGAAACTGATCCGGGGGGTGACATCCCTGATGACGGGAGAGGCCGCGACCGGCATCGACTGACGGGTGCGCATTCGACTCCGGCGGGCGCGCGGGAGCTCGATGAGGTCATCACGCACCCGCCGGAGTCGAGGGCGACGGTGGTCCGCTAATCGGCGCGTTTCGTCGAGGAGAAGAACACGTTCGCCGCCGGCAGGAACATCAACAGGACGGCGCCGGCGATCAGAAGGACCGGGCTGACGCCGATGAAGACATCGTAGAAGACGTCAGCCGCGGTCTTCTTGCTGAATTCGCCTGTGCTGACACTGTTGATCAGGACGAACGCGCCGAGAGCGGCGACGGCGGCGACTGTGTTCCGCGCCCAATTGCGTCCCTTGCGCATCTGGAAAACGAAGAACAGGAACAGGCCGCTGGTGAGAACCAGGAAGCCGGCGGACATGGCGGCCTGCCGGACCGCTCCGGTCTCGCCCATCTCGTGACGCATGTCGTCGAGCCCGGAGGGCGAGATGACGAACGTGTCCAGCACCCAGACGAGGGCGTCCACCGAAATCGCCACGACAAGCAACAGGAAGGCGGTCTCCACCACCCTGGGGCGTGCCCTCCGCTGGTCCGTCTCCGCGTTCATCGCCACTTCTCTCTCCTCTGCCGGCCTGCACTCCCACAAGAGACGGCCAACCCGGCCGGGTGGTTGCGCGCCGCGGAGCGGCGAACTCCCACCCGGCCGGGAAGGGGCCGGCCGTGGCACCGGTCAGCTCCAGGCCCGCCGTTCCTGGCCGCGGGGGTCGTCCAGTTGTGTCCACTCGGTGTCGACGCGCATCGTTGCCCGACGGTCGTTGTCGTAGGCGGCCCAGCCGGGGTCACCGGTCCTCGCGAACCGGATCCAGGTCTCGTGGACCCGCGCGGCCAGGTCCGCCGGAGGTTCGCCGGGGCCCAGCAGAGCGTTGGGCCCGTGGAGTTGGGGCAGATGGGCGAGGTCGAAGACGAAGGGCAACTCCATGGTGTGGGTGGCGCCGAGTCGCCCCTCCAGGGCCTGCGAGCGCCACGCGAACTCGTAGCAGAAGGTGGCTGACGCGGCGTGGTCGGTGCGAGCGGCGGCGTGTGCGGTGTGCGCGACTCGATCGGCGTGGTCGGTGCGAGCGGCGCGGTCGGCGGCGTGTGCGGTGGCCAGGGCCCAACTGCCCGCGCCGAACAGCGCGTCGCCCATGACGGCCGAACGCAGCGCCCCGAAGTCGGCGTCCGGCCGCGCGCTCCGGTACACCTCCACGAGCTTCGACGGGTCCGGATGCGAGCGGGCGGCGAGCGCGTCGACGTCGGCGGCGGTCGAGCGCGCGTACTCCCCCGTGGGGACCAGATAGAGGTTGCCCTCCTCGGAGTTGGTGCCGATGAGCAGGTCGACATCGGCGCCGTGGCCTCTGGCGACGGCCTGGGCGGGCTGGGTGTCCAGGACGAGGCTGAAGGGGCTGAGCCCGGCCAGCGGGTCGTGGTGCGTCTCGGTCCGCAGGTCGATGCCTGCGAGCCGGGAGGCCACCTGGACCAGGCGCTCGTCGGGGATCTCCGCGAAAGCCCCGGCCCGGGGCTCGATGCCGAGGGCCTCGGACGCGGCCTTCGTGACCCGGGCCGCCTGCTCGGTCGTGAACGCACCGAGGCCACTGCCGCTCTGGACGATCGCCCGCCGGAACAGGCCGTTGGCCTCGGGGGTCGCGAGTATGCCGCCGACGATCGTGGCCCCGGCCGACTGGCCGAAGAGGGTCACGTTGCCCGGGTCACCCCCGAAGGCGGCGATGTTCTCGCGGACCCAGCCCAGGGCGGCTACGACATCGAGCAGACCGCGGTTGGCGGGCGCACCGGGGATGTCGAGGAAACCGCCGATGCCGAGCCGGTAGTTGAGGGTCACGAGGACGACACCGTCGCGGGCGAAGCCCGTGCCGTCGTACATCGCCGAGCGTGTCGAGCCGGCGACGAAGCCGCCACCGTGCACGAACACCATCACCGGGAGTGCGGCGCCCGCGTCCTCCGGTGCCCGGACGCTGACCGTGAGGAAGTCCTCCCCACGGCTCCAACCGGTGCCGAAGTAGGGGGACATGTCCACGTCGCCGAGCCGGCGTTCGGACTGGGGCGCGTTCGGTCCCGGCACGGTGGCATCCCGTACTCCGCCCCACGGGTCGTGCGGACGCGGTGCCTCGAACCGGCCGGCGCCGGTGGGAGGAGCGGCGTACGGGATGTTCAGGAAGGAGCGGACTCCGTCCCGGCGCCGGCCGCGGACGGCGCCGCGCGCCGTGGTGACGACGGGATCGGCGCGACGGCCGACGGACTCGAA